>JAYZGM010000281.1:0-18929 GCA_036336225.1 Acidobacteriota bacterium
AAACTACTATCGCGTCCATCGAGACTGGGTGACGCGTGACGAGGCGCCCTACGCCTTCGTCGTGACCGCCGACCAGAGAGACCCTTTCACCACCTACCAGCTTCTGGAGCTGCTCCATACCGGCGAGGTCGAGATTCATCAGGCCCAGAACCGATTCAACGCGGGAGGCCGGTCCTATCCATCGGGATCGTGGGTCATCAATCTCGCGCAGCCGGCCGGCGCGTTCGCGAAGACCATGCTCGAGCGACAGGAATATCCCGAGCTTCGGTACTTTCCCGGTGGCCCGCCCATTCCCCCGTATGACGTGACCGCGCAAACACTCGGTCTGCTGATGGGGGTCACCGTGGACCAGATAGACCACCCGGTGCGAGCGGACCTTCATCGTCTGGACACGATCCGCCCCGAACACCGACCGATGCCACCGACCCCAAACTGGAGCTACCTCGTGGGACCCGGGTCGAATGCGTCCTTTCTGGCTGCAGCTCGATTGCAGCGAGCAAGAATCCCGATCTATCGCGTGGCAGAGGCGTTCATGAGTGCCGGCCGCGAGCACCCGGCGGGTACGTGGGTCGTGCCACCGACACCCGACGCAAGGGACATCCTCGGCACCGTGTCCGCAGAGACGGGGCTCGCGATCACCGGCGCCGACACCCCGCCTCCGGTCTCAGGGTATCGGCTCCGCACCCCTACCCGAGTCGGACTGTGGCGCGCGGCGAACAACATGCCCGGCGGCTGGATGCGCTGGCTCTTTGAACAGTACGAGCTGGGCCACGTCGAAGTCTCATCGCTCGATTTCCAAGGGGATTTGTCGGACAAATACGATGTCATCGTGCTGCCGTCTGGGACGACACGGAGTCGAATCGTGTTTGGTCTCGATCGGGAGCGACACGATGACGCGTGGCGCTGGGCCTACGGCGTCGGTGATGTCGGATGGCGAACGCTCGCCGATTGGGTTCGCGACGGCGGCACGCTGGTGGCACTCGGGAGCGCAGTGTCGGCCGCCCGTCAACTGGTGGATCTCCCGATCGCCCCCGTGTTGCCCAGCGGGGCAACTCGCGCCCGGAGCCGAGCCGACACACGCGGCCAAGAAGACCCGCGTCGTTTGAGGGACTCGTTTCAGAGCCCGGTACGGCTCTTGAACACACTCCGTAACTATGTGGTAGAGCCCAACTCGCTCTTCTACTCTCCAGGCTCGTTACTCAAACAGGAGTTCAATCCCCGTCACCCCGTGGCCTTTGGGATGCCGGAACGCTGGCCGGTCTTCTTTCGTTTTGACCAGGCCTATCAATTGACCCCGAGCTTTGACATTCGGGCCGAGACCGTTTCCCGCTACCCCGACGAGGCAAACATGGTCGCCAGCGGGTGGCTCCTGGGTGACGAGTTTCTACGGAATCAGGCGAACGTGATCGCGTTCGACGTCGGGGCCGGGCGCGTCGTCACCATGGGCAGCCAGATCGCGTTTCGGACCCAGACACGCGCCACGTTCAAGCTGCTGTTCAACGCCATCTTCCATGGTCCGGCCAAGACCGTGACCCAGACCGAGCTCGCTCGGTTGGACTAGCCACCCGTGGCAAATCCTCAAGGGCGCACCGAGAACGGCGCCGGGCCCGGCTGGCAAGGCACGACGAGGGAGTAAATTGTGGGTATTTCCGACCGGGACACAACGCAGTCCAGACAGGATTCAGCACCGTTCGAATGTAGCGGGGCTCTTACCACGGGCGGCTAGTCCGAATTCGTGTCGCACCCCCCCCTTTCGGAGTATCGGCGTCGGCTAACGGCTCGGCGACGGGAGGAAGCCGCGCTCACGCGTATCGCCGACCGACTGAGCATGGCCCGACTGGCGACCTTCGGCGTCGGCGTGTTGCTGGCATGGGCCGCTTTCTTCGGCGGATGGATGTCCGGGTGGTGGCTGATACCCCCGCTCGGCGTCTTTGTCGGGCTGGTCGTCCGTCACGACCGCGTTCTTCTCGCCCGCGACCGGGTCTCGCGAGCGGTGGCCTGGTACGACCACGGACTTGCACGACTCCAGGACACGTGGTCGGGAACCGGCCCCGCCGGCGACCGGTTTTCCGACGCCGAACACCTGTTCGCATCGGACCTCGACCTGTTTGGCCAGGGATCCTTGTTTCAGCTCTTGAGCACCGCCAAGACGCGGACCGGCGAAGATACCCTTGCCGCGTGGCTCAAGACACCAGCGGAGCGCGACGAGGTTGTGGCCCGACAGGACGCGGCAAAGGACCTGCGCCCCCGGGTCGACCTACGAGAACAGTTGGCCACGGCCAGTGCCGAGCTCCGCATCTCGGTGCATCCTGAACAGCTGGTGGGCTGGGCGACCGACGAGACGCGGCTGCACGGCGTGTGGCCGCGACTGGCCGCGGTCGGTCTCACCGCACTCACAATCGGCGTCTTGACTGGATGGTTCATGGGCACGGTCACGACCGGCGTGCTCTTCGTCGTGCTCCTGCTCGGCGTCACGTTCCAGCTCCGGTTTCAATCACGAACAACGGCGGTCATGCACGCCGCAGATGGGCCGTCTCGTGAGCTCATCGTCATCGGGGCCGTCGGCGCCGTCCTCCGACGGGAGTCGTATACCGCGCCACGTCTGACCACGCTGTGTGCTTCGCTCGGCACCGAAGACACCGCGGTCGGCACCGTGGCTCTGGGTCTTCGTCGTCTCGTCGAGCTGCACGACTGGCAACACAACTTGATCTTCAGACCTCTGGCCGCAGTGCTCTTCTGGGAGCTCCATTGCGCGTTCGCCGTGGAAACGTGGCGCCAACAAAATGGTCCTCGCGTCTCCCGGTGGCTCCGGACCGTGGGTACGTTCGAGGCACTCGCGGCGCTCGGAACCTATGCCTACGAACATCCCGAGGACCCGTTCCCCGAGCTTATCGAGTCTGACGGCCCGTCGCAGTATCACGCTGACTCCCTGACTCACCCGCTACTCCCCGCTTCCCGGGCGGTGACCAACGACGTGACGTTGGGGGACGTCTCCCGCGTATTCATCGTGAGTGGGTCGAACATGTCGGGGAAAACCACCTTGTTGCGGTCGATCGGAGTGAGCGCCGTCATGGCCTTAATGGGTGCCCCCGTACGCGCCCAGTCTCTGCGACTGTCTCCGATGACACTTGGCGCCACCCTCCGGATCGAAGACTCGTTACAGGCGGGCCGATCACGGTTCTATGCCGAAACGTTGCGTCTGAGCCATATCCTCGCCACCGCCCGTGAGGGACCGACCCTGTTTCTGTTCGACGAGCTGTTTCACGGCACGAACTCTCACGACCGACTAGAAGGGGCACGCGGTCTCATCCGGTCGTTGCTCGACCTCGACGCGATCGGTCTGGTCACGACGCACGATCTGGCTCTGGCTGCGATCGCCGACCCGTTGGCCCCTGTTGTCCAGAACGTGCACTTTGACGACCACCTAGTTGGTGACGAGTTACGATTCGATTTTTGTCTGAAACCAGGACCCGTCACCCGAAGCAATGCGCTCGCCATCATGCGTGCCGTCGGTCTCGACATCGTCGCTCCCGATCGGCCGCGGATGGCGAATGTCACATTCCCCCCCGAGAGCAGCGAACCACCCTCCGACGCTGTACCATAAGGACTCCCGCTGAGGCTGTGATGTGAAAAAAGAGCTGACGACCCATTTCCGGTCGACATCAACAATCGTGGCGATCGGTCTCGTCCTAATCGGGGGCACCACGGCCGGGCAAAACACGTTGACGCTGGACACGGTCATCGCGCGGGCGTCCGCCTATGTCGTGACCTACGTTGAGAACCTCTCCAACGTCGTCATGGAAGAGGAGTATCAACAGACGTACTTTCGAGGCGACGGGCGCCCGCCGGCGCATTCCGAGCTCGTGTCCGAGTTTTTGCTGATGCGGGTCGAGGCGGACGCCGGACAGTGGATCGGATTCCGTGATGTCTTTGAACTCAACGGCAGAATGTTACGTGACCGCCAGGATCGACTGGCGTCGCTGTTTCTCGCGCGCCATACGAACGCCTTCGCCCAGGCTCGTCGCATCAGCGAGGAGAGCGCCCGATACAATTTGGGCTCAACCGACCGGACGTTCAACGTACCGACGTATGCGCTGTTCTTTCTTCATCCAACCAACCGGACACGATTTCGGTTCGAGCAGGACGGACAGGGGTGCGCCGGGGTCGACCCGGCGTGGGAGGTAACCTTCGAGGAAATCACATACCCGACGATGGCCCGTGGGTATCAGGGCATCAGCCTCCCCGCCCGTGGGCGCTTCTGTCTCGACCCGCAGTCCGGATTGGTATACGAAAGCCAGCTGCAGCTGAATCACCCTCGCGTCGGCGGCGATCGCCCCGCCACCGACGCCAGCGCGCGGGTCACGTTCGAGCTCGAGCCCCGTCTCCAGCTGTGGGTCCCGGTGGAAATGCGTGACAGCGTGTCGGAGCAGGGAGGCAGCCGCATGGTCAACACCGCGCGCTATCGCAACTACCGTCAATTCAACGTGATCGTGACCGAAAACACGGATCCTGCCACCGACGACGCCGTGACCGGGCCGCAATAGTCGTCTCTCGATTCACTCGCCCCCACGACATCCCATCGGGGACGGTCGTGCGACAATCGGAAGGGTATATGCGGAGCGCGCTGGGACCAACCTGGCGGGGCCCGACACCATAATGTGTCGGAGTAGTGAGTCATGAAAGACCAGGCGGACGACTTCATCGACCTTAGCCAGCGCATGTCGCGCTTGCCGCCCTATCTGTTCGGGAGTATCAACACGCTCAAGGCCGCGAAACGCCGGGCCGGGATCGACATTATCGACATGGCGATGGGAAACCCGACCGACGCCACGCCCCAGCCGATAGTCGACAAGTTGTGTGAAGTGGTCAACGACGCCCGGAACCACCGGTACTCATCCGCAGCAGGGCTCTACAACCTTCGACGCGAAGTCTCGAAGTACTACCGTAAGCACTGGGGGGTGGAGCTCGATCCCGAGCTGGAGGTAATGGCAACCATTGGGTCCAAGGAAGGATTCAGCCACCTGTGCCTGGCTCTACTTGGTCCGGGCGATACCGCGCTCGTGCCCAGCCCGTCCTTCCCGATCCATGCCTACGCGGTGGTTCTGGCGGGCGGCAGTTATCTCGGTGTCCCCGTGTCCAACGATGAGCAGTTTTTGAGCCAAGTCAGCGACATCTCTGCGCACATGTCGCCGCGCCCCAAGGTTCTCTTTCTCAACTACCCGCATAACCCAACCGCGCATTGTGTCGAGCCGGACTTCTTCCGCGAAGTAGTAGCCATCGCCCGCCGGCACGAGCTCATCGTCGTGCACGACTTCGCCTACGGTCAGGTGTGCTTTGATGACTATCAGGCCCCAAGCTTTTTGGCGACGCCCGGTGCGATGGATATCGGTGTCGAGTTCACCACCATGTCGAAAACATTCAATATGGCGGGGTGGCGTATCGGGTTCTGTGCAGGAAACTCGAAGATTGTCGGCGCACTGGGAGCGATCAAGGGGTATTACGACTACGGCATTTTTCAGGCCATTCAGATTGCGTCGATCATCGGCCTGCGTGAGTGTGACGCCTTCGCCGAGGCCCAAGCTCGAAAATATCAGGATCGCCGCGACACCCTCCTTGATGGTCTTCGTCGGATCGGGTGGGCCGAGATCGACGTCCCACGCGCCGGGATGTTCGTGTGGGCCAAGCTTCCGCAGCGGTTTCGCACCATGGGGTCAATGGAGTTTGCCCGACGACTGATGGAAGACGCCGAGGTGGCGGTCTCGCCGGGTTTGGGGTTTGGACCAGAGGGCGAGGGGTGTGTCCGTTTGGCCCTCATCGAAAATCGCCAGCGGTTGTTGCAAGCGATACGACAGATCCGTCGTGCCTTCCAGAAGTGGCCCGAGACCAGTGAGGTCAACCCGAACCCAGCTGACCTGGGTAACCAGTAATCTCGACTCCTGAAACGACGTTAAGGGAAGAAGCGTCTATTATGGACAACGATCCAACGCTCCGAACACCTGTTTCAACCCGAGGACCGGTTCCGCACTGGAGGAAACCCATGAAACGTAGCGTGCTTTTCTTGGTGGCAGCGGCCATCGGCTTCACTGTAACGCCGGACGTCCAGGCGCAAACCAATGACGACCTGATCGAGCAGGCGCTCGCGGCGGCGCCCCGCCGGGCCCAGGAAGGCGCCGCGGTCATCAAGTGGAATGCGGATCACACCTATGAAACGCTGAAGGAGGGTTCGAACCGAATCGTCTGTTACAGCCGGGCTGACGAAACTCGACGTCGACCGTTCGCGGTGCAGTGCACGAGTGCCGGCAATCTAGAGCGGGTGGCGCAAAGCCGACGGTTCCGGGCCGAAGCTGCGGACGCGGAAGCAGAGCGTGCATTGATAGAAGCCGCAGAGGCGAACGGCACACGCATCGCACCGGAGTTCGGTTCCGTATTCATCTCGATGAATGGTGACGATCAGGCTAGCGCCGGGACACACAGGACGATCGCGGTTCCGGGGGCAACCCCAGACTCCCTCGGGCTCCCGGACAACCCCGCCGAGGGAGGCGCGTGGATCATGAGTGCGGGCACGACCACGGCCCACATCATGGTGCCGGGAACTTAGGCGAGGATTTCGCGCGCGTCGTGCACCATCGCGACAAGCGCGGCGCGCACCTGCTCGCCGGTCACGACCGGATCCGGAAAGGCCACCCGGACCGGTCGTGGCCCTTCCTTCGTAATCGCGGACATCTCGAACCCGTAGCGATCGACGCCGGTCATGGTGGCCGCGTCGAGCTCGGTCGCCTTCGAGAATGCCCGACAGTAGAGCACCATCGTATCCGCGTGATCCCGATTCATGTGCGCGATGATGCCGTCGGCGACCGGGGCCAGCGGGTCCGGCTCAGCCGCCTGCCACGCGTCCGCCTCGACCCACGACATCCGCCCATAGCCACCGATGTAACGGATCGACTCGACGCGCAGCCGCCAAAAGGCGAAATCTCCAAAGTCAACGTAGTAGGCGGCGTTCGGATGGGTCGCCAAGAACGCGTCCCGGGCGGTGCCACCACGGCCCTCGACCCTGGAGCACCGACCAATTAAGGTCACCCGCCCGTTGGCAAGTGGGTCCTCAGCCCTTGTCTCCGCCACAAGTAACGACGCCCGTGGATCCTGTTGCAGGTTCCGGGTGTGTTCGGCCATCGTGCTGACCAGAAACACTGGGTCCCCATTGTCGAAGGCAACCGTGACAAAGGACCCGTATGGATATCCGACCGGGTCGACGGCCACCGTACACAAGGTCCCGGTCGTGATGCGTGCCACGAGCGTCCGGGCTCGCTCCGCGTGTGATGGGGTCGCGATCAAGACGTCGTAGAGGGGCTCCTGTCCATCGCGAGTCGGCCGGGCATGCGCGTCGTTGGCGGTCATCGTGGGTGTTTCGGCAAAATAGCTCCACGGGATGGACCGGACGCCAGGTCAGGCGTCCGGCCCCGGAGAACACTTACTCGGCAACCTCGAACGGTGTCGTCGCGATCTGATTGTCCCACCAGATGGTCAGATTGCCACCGGCCTCGGTGACATCCGTAAAGGTGACAATCAATTGATCAGCACTGACTGGATGCTCCGACACGGTCATCGACGTTCGAAGAACGTCTAGATCATCCGTATACCCGTACGCGCCCCAAACCGTGTTCGGTGTCTCCTCGCCGAAGGTCTGTTTCGGCCCCAGCGTGGAAAATACGAGCGTCCATTCGTTCGCCGTGAGATCGGCAAACATGCTGTACTCACCGGCCGGAAGCGTGTCGTCACCAAACACGAGATCCATCTCGGTGGTAATCCGGGTGGTCACATCCGCCCCGATCCGCCAGATGGGCGCACCCGCGTAGATCTGTTGCCCGTACTCATCCCCCTCCCCGAAGATCCCCTGACGGGCCCGAAGAATCGGTCGTCCATAGTGAATGTCGATCCAGTTTGAACCGATCTGTGTTGTCGCCTGCCCACGTGGACTCAACGGACGTTCCTGTGCCGCCCCCACACTGGCCCATAGGACCAGACCACTCAACATCGCTACTACGACTCTCACACGCACAGCTCTCCTCCTGTTTGTCGGTTGTGACATGACAGGGACCGGCCGGGTGACCGGTGCCCGGGGTAAACGCGAATACGACTACGTGACGAGTGTGGCAGGCCTCTTCTCCATGAGGTTGGCGTAGAAGTCGTTGCCCTGATGATCGATCACAACGAAGGCTGGAAAGTCCTCGATTTCAATCTTCCAGATGGCCTCCATACCCAGCTCCGGGTACTCGTGCACGTCGACCTTCTTGATGCTGTGGTCGGCCAACCGGGCCGCTGGACCGCCGATGGACCCAAGATAAAAACCGCCGTGTCGGCCGCACGCCTCCCGTACCTGTTGAGACCGATTCCCCTTGGCTAGCATCACCATGCTTCCGCCGTGACTTTGGAAGAGATCGACATACGAGTCCATACGTCCGGCGGTGGTCGGACCAAACGACCCCGACGCCCGTCCCTCAGGGCGTTTGGCCGGACCGGCATAATAGATGGGATGATCCTTGAAGTACTGGGGGAGCCCCTCGCCGCGGTCAACCCGCTCTTTCAATTTGGCGTGAGCGATGTCACGCGCGACGATCATGGGACCGCTCAGCGACAACCGGGTTGCGACCGGATACTGACGTAGCTCGTCGAGGATTTCGGCCATCGGACGATTGAGATCGACGCGGACAACCTCCCCCTGGAGATCATCCGGTGTCACATCCGGGAGATATTGCGCCGGGTTCTCCTCGAGCTGTTCGAGAAACACGCCGTCACGTGTGATCTTGGCCAGAGCCTGTCGGTCGGCGGAGCACGAAACCCCCAGCCCCACTGGGCACGACGCGCCGTGCCGCGGCAACCGGATAACCCGAACATCGTGTGCGAAATACTTGCCACCAAACTGAGCCCCGATGCCGATATTGTGACAGATGTCAAACATCTGTTGCTCCAGCTGCAGATCGCGAAAGGCGCGACCGTAGTCGTTCCCCTCGGTGGGCAAATGATCGAGATAATGCGTGCTCGCCAGCTTGACTGTTTTCAAGGTAAATTCTGCCGAAGGCCCCCCGATAACCAGCGCCAGGTGATAGGGCGGACACGCCGAGGTACCGATCGACCGCATCTTCTCCTCGGCAAACGCCAGCAACGTGGTCGGATTCAACAGGGCCCTGGTCTCTTGATACAGAAACGTCTTGTTGGCCGACCCGCCGCCCTTGGCGATAAACAACAGCTCGTACTCGTCACCAGGCTCCGCGTAGATCTCGATCTGTGCCGGGAGATTGGACCCGGTGTTCTTCTCGGCATACATATCCAGCGGTGCCATCTGGGAGTAGCGTAGGTTCCGCTGGTCATAGGCGTCGAATACGCCGTGCGAAAGCGCCGACGCATCGTCACCGGTGGTCACCACATTCTGGCCCTTGTGTCCGATGATGATCGCCGTACCGGTATCCTGACACCCTGGCAACACCCGACCGGCGGCGATGTTGGCGTTCCGAAGCAGCTCCAGTGCCACGAACCGGTCGTTGGGCGATGCTTCCGGGTCATCGAGAATGGAGCGAAGCTGAGCGAGGTGTGAAGACCGCAGGAGATGCGCGACATCGTCGAACGCGGTGCGAGCCACCAACCTGAGCACGTCCGGCTCAACCGCCAACAACTCGCGCCCACCGGCGCGGACGACCGAGACCCCCTCGCTCGTCAGCTGTCGATACTGAATCTCTCCTGCACCACGTTCGAACAGAGGTTGGTAATGAAAATCCGCCATTCCGACTCTATCCCTTCGCCACATTGATTGTCTGGAACTCGGTGAACCCGAGTAATCCCCACGGTCCATTCTCGACACCGAGCCCAGACCACTTCGCCCCGCCGAACGGAGCGTGGGGCACGACATTCAAATGCTGATTGACCCAAGCGGTGCCACATTCCAACTGGGTGGCCACCTCCTTGGCCCTGGTCGTGTCCGACGACCAGACCGACCCGCTGAGCCCAAAATGGGTGGCATTGGCCCGTGCGATGGCGTCTTCGAGGTCGACATATGACACCACCGGGAGCACCGGTCCAAACTGCTCCTCGTCCACCACACGTACACCGTCGCTAACGTCCCCGACGATGGTTGGCGCGTAAAAATAGCCGTCGTCCGTCAACCGATGTCCGCCGGCCACGACCTTTGCCCCCGTCTGCTTCGCGTCCTCCACCAGTTCCTGAACACGCTCGAACTGTGGTCGGTTGTTGAGTGGCCCAAGCTGCGTGTCCGCGACAAACCCGTCGCCGACCCGCACGCCGCGTGCGACTTCGCCGAGCTCGCTGAGCAACTGCCCGTAGAGAGAGTGCGGAACATACACGCGTTTGATCGCGCTGCAGACCTGCCCACAGTTCTCGAAGGCCCCCCAAAACAGCCGCTTCGCGACCCGAGACACATCCACGTCTGGCAAGAGGATGGCCGGATCGTTCCCTCCTAACTCCAGCGTAACCCGTTTCAGATCGGGGGCAGCCGCGGCCGCCACCAGCTTGCCGGTCGCGACTGACCCGGTGAACGAGATCTTGCGCACCTTGGGATGCGTCGTCATCCAGACCCCAAGCTCATCCCCCCCACTGATCACATTCAGCACACCGGTGGGCAACACATCGCGTAGTATGGCGCCCATCCGTAGCGTGGTCAGCGGAGTGTATGGTGACGGTTTGAGCACGACAGTGTTGCCGGCCAGCAACGCCGGCGCGATCTTCCAAACCGCCAGCGACACTGGGTAGTTCCAGGGGGTTATGGCTGCGACGACGCCGTGTGGTCGTCGACGGACCTCCACCCGAACCCGGTCGTTGTCGAGCGCCACGTCAATCGGAATCTCGAGGCCCGCCGTGTAGGTGAACCACTTCGCCGCCCCGATGATCTCACCCGCCGCCTTGGGCAAGGGCTTGCCCTGCTCGCGGGTCAATAGCTCCGCAAGCTCCTCCGCGTGTCGAATCAACGCCTCCGCACAGGTTAACAACAGCTGACGGCGCGACGACTCGTCACGACGCCACGACGCGAATGTTGCGGCCGCCGAGTGCATGGCATCATCGAGCTGGTCGCGTGTGCAATCGGGGGCTTCCGCGAACGCCTCACCGGTGGCCGGGTTGACCACATCGAAGGTCGACCCGGACATGACCCGGGCCCCGTCGATCGTCATGTGATGGCTCGTCGTCAGTGTGGATGACATCAGGGGTCTCAGTGGATCTCGCGTCCTAGCCAACCCCGCGTAGCACCGAGAGGGGCGCTGAGCCCGGCTGGGACGGTGCGACGAGGGAGCAAACTGGGCATTTTCGACCAAGGAGCAACGCCGTCCAGCCGGGAGGCAGCGCCACTCTTTCCACGGGCGGCTAGTAGGACCATCCAGTATAGTCGAGGAAGAATGAACATCTATGCGCTGGTCGTCCTCCTCGCCCTTCTCGCGGAGTATCTCTTGTCCGCGGTCTCTAGTCTTCTCAACATCCGGGCAATGAGCCCGGCTGTGCCCGAGGAGTTTCGCGCCATATATGACAACGACCGTTACGCCAGGTCGCAGTCGTACACCCGCGCTCGCACCCGCTTCGGGATGGTGCAGAGCAGCGTCAGTCTGGTGGCATTGTTGCTGTTCTGGGGGGTGGGGGGCTTTTCCTGGCTCGACGATTGGTGCCGGGGACTGGGGTGGGGTCCGATCCGTACCGGGCTCGCGTTTATCGGCCTCCTCGCGGCTGCCTCGACGGTTCTCGGGCTCCCGTTTCGCATCTACTCAACGTACGTGATCGAGGAAAGATTCGGATTCAATCGCACGACACCACGCACCTTTGTCCTGGACCTCGTCCGGGGCCTTTTGCTGAGCGCGACGCTTGGGGGCGGATTGCTCGCCGTCATTCTCTTGGTGTTTGAACGCTCGGGACCGACGGCCTGGATCTGGGGTTGGGGGACGGTGGCGTCTTTTGCGCTGGTCGCTCAGTTCGTCGCACCGACGTGGATCATGCCGCTCTTCAACACATTCACCCCGTTGGCGGATGGTGAGCTCAAAGACGCCCTGACCGCCTACGCGCGCTCGGCGCGGTTCCCGCTTAACGGGATTCTTGTCATCGACGGATCTCGGCGGTCCGCTAAAGCCAACGCGTTCTTCACCGGGTTCGGCAGTCGCAAACGGATTGCCCTATTCGACACCCTCATCGCCCAACAGACGACACCCGAACTTGTGGCCGTCGTCGCCCACGAAGTGGGTCACTATCGGCGCGGCCACATTGTCAAGAACCTGGCCTTCAGCCTTGCTCACACCGGGGTCTTGTTCTGGCTGCTCTCACTGTGTCTCGAGCGCCAAGGACTCTTCGACGCCTTTGCCGTCGCCGAACCCTCTGTGCATGCGGGACTCGTGTTCTTCGGGCTCCTCTTCACACCGATCGAACTGGTGCTGTCCATCATCGTCCACCTGTTCCTACGTCGCTACGAGTTCGAGGCAGATGCATTTGCCGCCACCACGACCGGGAGCGCCGAGCCCTTAATCACGGCACTCAAAAAACTCTCGGCCGAGAGTCTGGCAAATCTGACGCCACACGGTCTCGAGGTGTTCTTACACCACTCGCACCCACCCGTGCTCCGCCGTATCGCGGCGCTGCGGTCGATTGAGCCAAGCTGACAGCGCACTCGTGCGACGACTACTCCGAGCGGGTCTCGGCGATGCGATACAACTGGTCGTCGGTGCGGAGAAACAGCGAGCCGTTTGAAACGGCCATTGATGCGAGCGTGACACCTTCAAGCCGATTGCGACCAAGCTCCTGATACTCACGGCCAGGAGCGATCACGGTCGTTACGCCTTCTTCGCTTTGAAAATAGATCCGCCCGTCGGCGAACACCGGTGAGGCAGAGTAGTTGCCACCGAGGCGTTCGCGCCAGTGGATGTCACCGGTGCGGGCATCCAAACAGGTTGCAATTCCAAAGTCGCTCACAATATACAGCTCGTCGCCGACCAACAACGGGGATGGCGTCAACGGGACGCCACGTCGAAGCGTCCAGGCAGTGTGAGTGCGGGTGACATCGCCTTGACCATCGGTTCGCACCGCCAACAAGGATGGCACCTGAAACCCGGTCGCGACATACACCATCCCGTGCCCAAACACGGGCGCGGGCACGTTGGAGAACCCCTGACCATAGGACACTTCCCAGAGCTCACGGCCGGACTCCGGATCGTAGGCCGTCGCGCGGAACGCTCCGATACTGAAGAGCTGATCACGACCATCGACACGTATGACCAACGGGGTCGAGTAGGCTTGCGAGATAGGGCTCCGCCGAGTGGTACGCCAGCGCTCCTCGCCACTGGCGGCGTCAAGTGCCACCACATACGCCGTGTCGTAACCGTCAACACTCAAGAACAGGTGGTCCCCAAAAAGAACCGGCGAACCCCCATTCCCGTGTTGCGTTACATGCTCGAAACGCGTACTCCACACGATCTCGCCTTCGGTCGAGAGCGCGGCCGTGCCGTCCGAGCCAAAATGCACGTAGACCCGGTCGCCCTCAATAATCGGGGTCGGCGAGGCCAGGCTGTTTTTGGGATTCGGGGAGGCCGTGTCGACGATTCGAAACACCTCCGTGTTCACCAGCTCGCGCCCGGTATCGACATCGTAGGCCAGCACCCGCAGTGAGCCGGCGTCGTCCCCGGTTGCGGTCGTCAACCAGATCCGACCATCGGCCACCGCCGGCGATGACCAGCCGCGCCCAGGCACCGACGCTTTCCATCGAACATTCGTGGTCTCACTCCAGACAAGCGGCAACCCGTCTTCGAACGAATGCCCTTGGCCCGTCGGCCCACGAAACGCAGGCCAGTCATCGGCGGCGATGACCAGGTTTCCGGCCAACAGCAATATCACCGGCACTATGATGCGGAGCATGAGGCTATTGTAGCGTTGGAGGGGTGCAAAGAGCGTCGCTTGTTTCCGCCGAGGCAACCGTCCAGCGGGCAGTGCATTCTTCTCTGTAGCGAGACACGGAAGGCGACCGATTGAACGACGCGGGAAACTGGCCGGACTTGTCGACCGCTGGCGCAAGGGGAACGCACTTGCGTGGGAGCAGCCTGTCCGGGGCTGGCAGGGCCAAGTCTACTGTGTCGCGTGTCACGACCCGGCGTCTATCTGCCGGCCAAGGCGCTCCAGGAACGTACTCCCCCGGTGTAGACAAGACCGGCGTCCCGTTCCGATGGGGTGGGATGCGACACTGCCGTTTGGGGTCCATCCACCGGTTCTCCGGGTCTTTCCGTCCCCCGATGCCCTGACATACACTGTGGGAGACGTGTCCAGCTCAAAACTCATTGTCTCGTGCGTCATTCTCGCCATATTCGTGGCTCTCTCGGCATCCACCGCCTACGCACATCCGATGGAAGGCACGAATGCGGGGTTTGTCCAATCGGTCGATGGACCCGCTCCGGGACCATTCTTGTATCTGGGTGCCAAGCACATGGTGACCGGCTATGACCACTTGTTGTTTCTGGTCGGTGTCATCTTTTTCCTGTATCGACTAAAAGACGTCGTGCTCTACGTGAGCCTCTTCACGCTGGGTCACAGCCTGACGTTGCTCATCGGAGTCTTGGCCGACGTCAACGTGAACGCCTACGTCATCGACGCCATTATCGGACTGTCGGTCGTGTACAAGGGGTTTGAGAACATCAACGGATTCGAGCGTGTCTTCAACATCAGACCGAATACCCGGATCGCCGTGCTGGTGTTCGGTCTCTTTCATGGCCTGGGTCTCGCCACGAAGCTGCAGGAGTTCATGGTCTCCGACAACGGACTGGTCGCCAACATCTTGAGCTTCAATGTTGGAGTGGAGATTGGCCAGATTCTGGCGCTCGTCGGGGTCGTGGCACTGCTCGGGTATTGGCGCACTCGCCCGAGCTTTACGTCGTATAGTTTTGCCACCAACACGGCATTGATGGTGGGTGGCTTCCTGCTGGCCGGCATCCAGATTGTCGATTTCGTGCTGTTCTCCTAATGAGCGACCTCCCGACCGTGCCGCCGTTTCGGAAGATTCTTATCGCCACCACCGGGGCCTGGCTGACCGCCGCGGTCCTACTATTTGGCGCCGTTCTCCCGGCAGAGTATGGACTCGACCCACTGGGCACTGGTCGTCTGCTTGGGCTGCTGGCACTGGGCCAGGCCCAGCCGATTGCGACCGAAGATGGCGAATATCGTGTCGACCAGACCGAATTGAGTCTCTACCCCGCCGAGTGGGTGGAGTACTTTTACCGACTCGATGAAGGTAGCAACATGCTCTTCACATGGACGGCCACGGGACCGGTTACCTACAACTTCCACGCCTCTCCCGATGGCGCCCCGGCCGGATACGCCGAGAGCTTTGACGCCCAAGACCTACAGGAAGGACACGGCACCTACACGGCGCCCTTCTCGGGTATCCATGGCTGGTATTGGGAAAACACCGGCGCCGAAGAAATCACGATCTCACTCGCCACTGCCGGCTTCTATACTGCCGCTCAAGAGGGTCGGGCCCGAGCCGCGGGTCGGAAGCCGCTGACCGACATTCGGGGCAACCGCCTCTCGGTTGATCCCTAGCCCCCAGTCGACAGCACTGAATCGTGCTCGGATCGTCCTAGGTCCCAAGCCGCACGCCGTCTTGCGTAGCGGGAAGCGACGCACGGACGGACCCCATGTGGTTGATCTCTGGAGAGCTCCGAAACACGCGTTTCGTTCCGTCGTCCGGAGCCCTGGATTCACCTTCGCGGCCATGGCGGCGTTGGCGAAATTCGCCCTGACGATTTGAGCACTGGCGCGAGAACGTTCATCCGACGTGGTCTGCGAGGATCGGCAAGCGCGCCGTACTAGTTCGACGCTCACAGCGTATTTCGCATCCATGCGGTGGCGAGACTATCAGCATACTCGTTCCACCGGTTTCCGGAATGCGCCGCCACCCACGTTAGCTCGCAACTCGGGTGCGCTCGGTATAGCGCCAGCAACTCCTGCACCATGTCGAGGTTCTTGATCGGACCGGTCTTCTTTTTCCATCCCTTCTTCTCCCAACCCGGCGCCCACTGTGTGATCGTGTTCACACAGAGCCGGCTGTCCGTGAAGACACGGGTCTCGGCACGGGAGGGCAACAACTTGAACGCCTCGATCAAGGCCCGTAGCTCCATACGGTTGTTTGTCGTGGCTGGATCATGCCCGTGCGCTTCAGACTGAATTGTTCCATCCATCACCCATACGACACCCCAGCCACCCGGGCCGGGATTCGGTGACGCGCTGCCATCGGTGAACACGCCGGAGTCCGGTCCGCCACTGTATTTGGATAGCACCTGCTCGACCGTCAGATTCTCTTCCCGTAACGAACCACGTCGACTCGAGCCACCGGTGGGCTGGCCGGTCACGGGCGCACTTCCTCGCTTCTTGGGTGAGTGCTCACGACAATACTTCGGCTCCCATCCGCGATACCGGTCAATGACTGACTGCGGTACCTGGAAGCTAGCCCCACACACGACACACTGAAAACTCGCCATGCGGGGAGAATACGCCACTCATCAAATTGACAAATTTATTTTCACATCCAAAGTGCCGTCATGCGTAAGCCAACACCATTCAAGGTGCTCGACCGGGACACCGTCGGTGTCCTCGCATCGCCGCTTGGCAGAGAGCTGATTGCAGCACTCGACGAACCTGATTCTGCGGCGAGCTTGGCGCGGCGTTTCGAGATGTCAAGACAACGCATCGGCTATCACATGCGCGGCCTCGAAAAAGCCGGGTGCATCGAGCTGTCCGGTCAACGACAGCAACGCGGTCTCACCGAACGTCTCTATCGTGCCCGGCCCCTGGCGTATGTCTACGCGCCCAAGAGTCGACGCCCCAGTCCTTCACGGAAGGAGCGCTATTCCTGGACGTCACTTGTGAACCTCCTGAGCGGCGCACTTTGGGATTTGGTTCGGCTGCGCACGAGGGCCGATCCTGCAGGGAAACACCTCACCACGCTGGCCCTCGACACGGAGGTCAGCTTCGCCTCGTCGTCGGCGAGCAAGACGTTTACGGAAGACCTGCTCGTGGCGATACGCGCCGTCATCCGGAAACACGAGACCGAACACAGAGCCGGGCGCTCCGGCATGCCTCGGTTTCGCCTCGTGCTTGGCGCCTACCCGTCCCTCTCTCACGACCACACACCGGAGAGGCACACGACCCATGCAGGACGTGACCCGAACAATTGATCTCCTCATCGACGCCGACCCCGACGACGTCTGGCGGGCCCTCACAGAGGCGGAAGACATCGCTCGGTGATTCACCCCATAGGTGACGAGTTCGTACTTCACCTGCCCAACGGGAACACCTCACCGGTGAGGGTCATCCTCGTTGTGTCCAACGGCGACGTTGTGGCATCCACTGAGGCGTTGTCCGGCGGAATCTCCTTCGGGTGGGACGAGCAACGTTTGCGGAACAGCCGGAAATCTGGATATGGGGGTTCAGCCGGGCGGCTCGACAAGCCACGGGTCCGCCAGAGCGTGGCCCCGTGATCAAGTGCCGCCAAGGCTCGCCGATCGGCCTAGCGTGTGCAGTCGGCCTCCAACGGCCACTTGGTGGTCGGGGGGGAGATGTAAAGGGACCCGAGCCTCGCCATGGGGTCATCGCCTTCGGTTCGCAAGCAGGGCGGCCACTAACCCGGCGACCAGACCAGTTGCCAGCGTGCCAATAAAGCCCGGGAGGTCGAACCAGAGAACGGCCCCGGCGGTCACGAGCCCGGCAAGCACGGCGCCGATGACGGTCAACAGGTATCGCGGGATCCGGACGCTGGCTGAGACCTCCCAGACGTCAGGGCTCCTCTGCACCGGACGACCGCGTCGCTGGGAAAAGAGCACCAGCAGCGCGATGGCGGCCACGATGAGGATCTCTGAAGCACCGATCACTAGTGTCCCTGCTCAACCAGTAGAGCTCGAACCGACATGCTCGGCCAGGACAACCCGCTACTCGGATGGACGCTGCTCCTCGCGGACGGCCCGGAACTCGCTGGTCTCACTCCAGGCCGGCCACTCGTCGGTGGCGGCCAACCGAGCCCCGAGGTGATACATGAAGGCCAAGTCGTCCAACGCCCCGGACAGATCCCAGTCAGGCTTCACCTCATCGGTCACAGCGTGATAGTCGTTCGCCGTATATTCCTCGCGTTTCGCGATGCCATACCCCGCCGGCTTGTCGAGATAGTCAACCCCGGGGTCCGCATAAAACGCCGGAATGCCCACCCGGGCGAACGAGAAATGGTCTGAGCGATAGTAGAACCCCTTCTCGGGTTCAGGGTCGGGGTTGAGCACACGACCGAGCCGGTCGGCGACCTCACCCGCGATTTGGTCAAGCTGTGACTGACCCATACCCACGATCGTCAGATCCCTGGTCCGTCCCCACTGGTTGAGGACATCCATGTTGAGCGCCGCCACGGTCTGCTCCGCAGGATAGAGCGGATGCTCGCCGTAGTAGCGTGACCCCAGCAACCCCTGTTCTTCCGCCGTCACTGCCAGGAACACAACTGACCGCCGGGGCGGGTCTCCTTGCGTAAACGCACGCGCCAGCTCAATGAGCGCGGCCGTTCCGGTCGCATTATCAGCCGCTCCGTTGTAGATCTGGTCGCCCTCCAGACTGTCGTCACGGCCAAGGTGGTCCCAATGCGCAACATACATCACCACGTCGTCAGGGGCCGCGGTGCCAGGAAGCCGAGCGACGACATTCTGCGAGTCGATCGTGCGTAGCGTGTTGCGAACCCGGGTGCGCCCGGTGACCCCAAGCGCGATCGGCTGGAAATCCGGACTCGCTGCCTTGGTCTTCTCCGCGTCGAAATCGAGCGCCGCCATCTCGAACAACCCCGCCGCCGCGTCACGCTGGAGCAAACCGTCGACCGCCGCGCGCCCTAATTTGTCGTCGTCGGCGACGAGAACACACGACTCGCCGTAGGGACTGCT
>JAYZGM010000282.1:0-16828 GCA_036336225.1 Acidobacteriota bacterium
CCTCGGTTCCGGGATTCTACCGGGCACGGCCACTTTCCCCGGCGTGTGGTTGTGGTATGACTTCTATCGCTGGTCGCCGTTCCGAACGAAGATCGTCAGCCCACCGCGAACGAAGAGTGCGGCATCAATCGTGTTAGGAGCCTCCGCGTATGCCCCGAAAAGTGACCCTGTTTACGGGCCAGTGGGCTGATCTCCCACTGACCGAGCTGGTGCCCAAGGCAAAACAGTACGGCTTCGACGGGCTGGAGCTCGCGGGCTGGGGTGACCACCTCGACGTGGACCGAGCCGCGAGCGACCAGGCGTATTGTGACCAGCACCGGGCATTGCTGGCCGAGCATGGACTAGGCTGCTGGGCCATCTCCCATCATCTGGCCGGTCAGCTGGTCTGCGATCTCAACGATGTGCGGTCAGATGCCTTTGCCCCCGCCGTGGTTCATGGCAACCCCGAAGGAAAACGGCAGTGGGCGATTGAGACGATGAAGAACACGGCCCGGGCGGCTCGTAATCTCGGGGTGCGGGTCGTGTGTGGGTTTACCGGGTCACCGATCTGGCACCTGCTCTATTCGTTCCCGCCGGTGTCGGCTGAGCTGGTCGATGCGGGCTACGCCCGATTCGCAGAGTTGTGGAACCCGATTCTCGATGTGTTTGACGAATGTGAGGTTCGGTTTGCGCTTGAAGTGCATCCGACGGAGATTGCGTTTGACATCGTTACCGCAGAGCGCGCGCTCGAGGCCATCGGTCGCCGGGACGCATTCGGGTTCAACTTCGACCCGAGCCACCTGCAGTGGCAAGGAGTCGAGCCGGCTCGATTCATCCATGAGTTCACGGACCGCATCTATCACGTCCACATGAAGGATGCGGCGGTCACTCTCGATGGTCGGACCGGGATCTTGGCCTCGCATCTCCCCTTTGGCTCGGCCCGCCGAGGGTGGGATTTTCGGTCGGTTGGCCGGGGTGACGTTGATTTTGAAGCGATCATTCGGGCCCTCAATCAGATTGGTTATCGTGGCCCACTCTCAGTCGAGTGGGAGGATTCTGGAATGAACCGCGAGCACGGGGCTCGAGAATCCTGTGAGTATGTAAAGGACATCGACTTTGAGCCGTCCGATGTTGCCTTTGACGCGGCATTTGAGGAATGACTTGGCACCCGTGGTGAAACCCCGCGTGGCGCCGCTCGACGGCCGCGGGGCTTTTGCCACGGGCGGTTGGTGAACCCCCGCCTCAAACCGCCGCGTCGCAGTGGGACTGCTTCACGAGCAGGGGCATCTCTTGATGGCCCCGCTACTCGGGGACTGACATCTCCCAGGGGCCAGCGAAACGTGATTCCGCTGCATACAGTTTGGCCCTAGGAGATTTACCAGTGTCCCGTTCCCGAACCGCGCTGCATAATTCGCTGGGGTGGGGCATCGCGCCTAAGGTCGTTGTTCGGCGGTCACAAGAGCTCAGTTTGCTCTCTTCTCCTGCCTTGTCAGGCACGCGCCGCGCCCGCGACGTATGCTACGAACCTCGGAGACGGGACACTAGACGGAGATCACTGTGAAGAAGTTACGGATGGGAATGGTGGGGGGCGGGCCGGGCGCGTTTATCGGGGACGTGCATCGACGCGCCGCTTGTCTCGACGGTGATGTCGAGCTGGTGGCCGGCGCGTTCTCAACAAGCCCCACCCGGTCACGCCGGAAGGGCGCGGCGCTCGGGTTGCTTCGGGGGCGATCCTATGCATCGTATCTGCAGATGATCGAGTGTGAATCCGCATTGCCCCCGGAGACGCGGATCCACTTTGTGTCGATTGTGACACCGAACGATACACATTTTCCGGTGGCGAAAGCCTGTCTCGAGGCCGGCTTTCATGTGGTCTGCGACAAGCCGATGACGTTCTCGGTGCGAGAAGCCCGAGTGCTCAAACAGGTCGTTCGCAAGACACGCCGTGTCTTCGCGCTGACGCACAACTATACAGGCTATCCGATGGTGAAGCTGGCGCGCGATCTGGTGCGTCAGGGCGAGCTGGGAACGCTCCGCAAGGTCGTCGTGGAGTATCCACAGGGGTGGTTGGCGACCCCCCTTGAGAGGACCGGTATGAAACAGGCCGAGTGGCGTACCGACCCGGCTCGGAGTGGTGAGGCGGGATGTATGGGGGACATCGGGACCCACGCCGAGAATCTTGCGGAGTATGTCACGGGCCTGCAGATCAGGGAACTCTGCGCTGACCTGACGAGGTTTGTACGTGGTCGCCGGTTGGACGACGATGGCAACGTGCTGGTCCGATTCCAGAAAGGAGTCAAGGGGGTGCTGCACGCCAGCCAAGTCTCGGTTGGCGAGGACAACGCGCTCGTTATACGGGTCTATGGGGACCAGAAGGGGCTGGAGTGGCATCAGGAAGACCCAAACATACTGCGCGTGAGGTCGAACGACGGTCCACTTGAAATCTGGAGCCGTGGTCATGGCTATGTGGCGGTCCAGAGCCCGGCCGCAGCGCGGGCCAGTCGTCTACCCGCGGGGCACCCCGAGGCGTTTCTGGACGCCTTCGCCAATGTCTATCGAAACGCAACCGACACCATCCGAGCTCGGGCGACACGCACCAAGCCCGATCCGTTGGCACTCGACTTCCCTACGGTCGATGACGGGCTACGTGGAATGCTCTTTATAGAGTCTGTGCTCAAGAGCGCTCGATCGGCACGAAAGTGGACCCGGGTGCCGGCGCGGGAAGAAAGTCAGACAGAGGGGCTCACCCTGGTCGGTGACTGAACGGTAAGGGATACGGTCGTCGTATCCCTTACCGTGTCGTCTCGATCCTCCCGGTGGAAACACCAAGCCAAAGCTAGAACATCGCGACCGGGTTCGCGGGGCTGCCGGTCCCACGCGCGACGTTGAGTGGTAGAAGCATGAACATGAACTCGTGTCGTCCTTCCTCGGCGCAGGCGGCGGCAATTGGTTCGAGCCGGGCGTTGTCGAGGAGCGCGACACCGAAGTTGAAGAGCACGCCGTGCACAGGCCAGGGGAGCTGACTAGCGCCCATGCGAGCGTCCATCAAATCCCATCCCAGTAGTGCCACGTCGTGGTCCCGTATGAACTCGGCGCAGCTCGGATGGAGTCCCGGGCGTCCTTGGCTGCCATCGTCGCCACTCGCGGTATAGGACTCCCAGCCGCTGTAGACAAGCAGCGCGTCACCCGGCTCCACCGACACGCCTTGCGCCCTGGCGATCGCTTCCAGCTCGGTCCCGCGTACCGGACGGTCCGGAGTGACGTGTGGCTCACCCCGATGACGCGGGACGTCGAGGAGGACGCCCTTTGTAATGACCCCCGAGCTCCAGTGGGTGATATCGCCAAAATGGGCGCCCTGAGTGGTGATTTCGACATCAGGGTCTCGCCCTTGCCACATGCCATCGCCATCCCAGATATGGCAGAGCGCGTCGATGTGGGTCACCGTACTGCCGTGATAGATGAACCCGAGATAGTCCATGACAAATCCGCCACCTCCTCCGAGATCGCTCTTGGTCATGAAGTGTTGAGGCGGTTCGAAGACGCGGCTTAGCGAGACGGTGCGTCCCGTTTGGACAAGCCGCGCGGCGGCGGTGCGTTTCTCAGCGGTGATCAGATTGAGCGCGCCCACCTGATCGTCGTCGCCCCAACGACCCCAGTTGCGGCGGTCACGATACATCGCCACATACTGCGCATCGTCTGATGGTGACGATTGGGTGGCGACTGCCGCCGCGCGTGCGTTCGCGGCGTGCCGCTTTAGAAGTTCGGGTGGTGAAAAGGTGTCAGTGGTCGCCGCGGGAGTAGGACCGGCAAGGGCGGCAGTAGGGCGCGCCAGAGCGGCGCCGCCCATGGCGGCCGCATGCATCAAGAAACGCCGTCGTGATGAAGCCATGGTGTTCTCCTCGAGACAAAAGAATGGAGTTCCGCGACCCGTGGGCGTCTGGTGTTGGACGACGCTCGGCCACGGCGTGTAAACGGTTGAACTATCTCAACGTATTCTAGACGGGGTGGCGCCTACGACCCAGCGAGCCAGAGGCGGTTTGCGATGCAGATGGAGGCGCGATATTCGGAGGATGACAGACGTTGTGACGCGATGGAGGTGTTCGGTAGCAGCGGCTTGGATTTTCGTGATGACGCCCGGTGGAGCGGCGGCGCAATTGGAGATTCTTGACACCGCGCCAGCCGAACAGACCATTGCCATCGTACCGTTTAGCAACCTCACGGGTAACCCGACCGATGCGTGGATCGGTGACGGTATTGCTGCGTCCTTGGTGACTGGGTTTCCGGCTGGCACCGCGGTCATCGTGGCCCTCCCTCCGGGTGGCTCTCCCGGTGCCGGGGTCGCACTCGGTCGCGACGTGGGTGTCGCGGTTGGGGCTCCCTTTGTGCTGGTCGGTGCCTATCAGCGGCTTGGCGAGCTCGTTCGGATCACGGCGCAGGTCGTCGACGTGGCGACGGGTGCGGTGGTGCGGTCGTCAAAGGTGGACGGCGATCTGGAGGATCTCTTCGAGCTTCAGGACAGAGTGGTCCTGGATCTGTCTGAGTCGAGGCCCGTGCCTGGATCCGATGCCGCGGGGCTGGCGCCTCCCGCAGACGCCTCTGCACCGGCATCGCCGACGCCGTCCTTTTCTGGGTCGCCCACCGCGACCCCGGAGACTCCGGCTCGCGCCGCGGGGTCGGTCGCCGCCGGATTCTTGGCTGGAGCGCCTGCGTTGGCGACGCTTATCGATGGCCCACCACCACCGGTCGCTCCCGAGGTCATGAGCCGAGACGAGCAGGGTCGAACCACGGTCCGGGCCATCCCGCTTGAGGAGGGGATCCGTCTCGATGGTCAGCTTGACGAGGCGGTCTATCACGCGGTCCCCGCCATCACCGACTTTATCCAGCAGGTGCCAGACATCGGTGCTCCGGCGACCGAGAAGACCGAGGCTTGGGTTATGTTCGATGATACGAACGTGTATGTGTCGGCCCGCGTGTGGGACTCGGCGCCCGAGAGCCAATGGGTCGCCAACGAGATGCGACGCGATACCAACCAACTCCGTCAGAACGACACGTTCACCGCCTTCTTTGACACCTTCTATGACCGCCGTAACGGGTTCAATTTCTATACGAATCCCCTCGGTGCCCGGGCGGACCAGCAGTTCACGAACGAGGGGAATCCCAATGGAGACTGGAACCCCGTCTGGGACGTCCGCACCGGCCGCTTCGACGGCGGGTGGACCGTGGAGATGGAGATTCCGTTCAAGACTCTCCGTTATCGGTCAGGTGACGCGCCGCAGATCTGGGGGCTCCAGCTGCGTCGGGCCATCCGTCGGAAGAACGAGTGGGTGTATCTGACCCGGTTGCCGCTGTCGGCTGGCGGCGGGCGCGGTTCGGGAGGCATATTCCGGGTCTCGGCGGCGGGGACGCTGGTGGGCATCGAGCCACCAGTCGCGAGCCGCAACATCGAGATCAAGCCCTACGCCATCGGCGGGGTCACACAGGACGCCGTGGGCGGTGGTGAGCGCGAGAGCGACGGAGACTTCGGTCTCGATGTGAAGTACGGCATCACCCAGAACCTCACGGCGGACTTCACCTACAACACCGACTTTGCCCAGGTCGAGGTGGACGAGCAACAGGTGAACCTGACCCGGTTCAGTCTCTTCTTTCCAGAGAAGCGAGAGTTCTTTCTGGAAGGCCGTGGGGTGTTCGGTTTCGCCCGAGGGGGGTGTGGCTCCGGTGGCGGTGGTGGCGGTGGTGGTGGATTCTTCGGTGGGCTCAATGCCCCGACGCTGTTCTACAGCCGTCGGATCGGGCTGCAGGGCGGCCAGGTCGTGCCGATCGTCGGGGGCGGGAGGGTCACTGGGAAGGTCGGCCAGTTCGATGTCGGCGCCCTGAGCATTCTTACCGATGACGAGATGGTCTCTGGGGCCGAGCGGACGAACTTCACCGTCGCCAGGGTTCGGCGCGACATCCTCCGCCGTAGCTCGGTCGGTGGCATTTTCACGAATCGATCTGTTGCCTTGACCGGTGACGGCGCCAGCCAGACCTACGGGGTTGATTCCACGTTCGCCTTCTTCGACAACCTTCAGATGATCGGTTACTACGCCCGGACCGAATCCCCAGGTCTTGTCGGAAAGAACAATAGCTACCAGGGCCAGTTCGACTACGCGGCAGACCGGTATGGGCTCCAGATCGACCACGTCGTCGTCGAGGACAACTTCAACCCTGAGATCGGATTTCTCAGGCGCGACAACTTCCGGCGCACCTACGCACAAGGACGTTTTAGCCCTAGACCTCGGTCACTCGAGACCGTGCGGCAGTTTCGCCTCCAGGGAAGTATCGACTACATCCTCAATGCCGACCAGGGGTTCCTGGAGACGCGTCAGAACCAGTTGCAGTTCAACACGGAGTTCGAAAGTAGCGACCAATTTGGGATCACCGTAAATGATAACTACGAGCGGCTGTTGACCCCGTTCTCGCCGGGGCCGGATGTGACGATTCCGGTCGGGGGGTATACGTTCAACGATGTGGAATTTCGGTATCAGGTTGGTGCACAGCGGCGTGTGAATGGTTCAGTCAGTGTGCTGCGCGGGGGATATTTCAACGGGGATATCACGACCGTCGGGTTCACCCGTGGCCGCATCGGGATCCTGCCGCAGATGTCGGTCGAGCCGTCCATCTCGTTGAACTGGATCGACACCCCGCAAGGGTCGTTTCGCACTGACCTCGCACTGGCGCGTGTCAACTATGCGTTCAACCCACGCATGTTTTTCAGCGGCCTCGTGCAATACAACTCGGCGAGTGACACCGTGAGCGGCAACCTTAGGTTACGGTGGGAGTACAGCCCGGGCTCAGAGCTGTTGGTCGTGTATACCGAGGACCGAGATACGACCCCGCTTCGCCCACAGCGCTACTCGGCGCTTCGCAATCGAGGGTTTGTCATCAAGTTCAACCGACTGTTCCGCTACTAGTTGACGGCTCGTCCGCCCACCATTCATCACGACCGTTACCGACCAGGCATCCGGCCACGCGCCGGTCTATGTGGCCGCCCGCCCGCCGCGTGCCCAGTCTCGCGCTGAAATGGGTGTTGCGCAGCCCGTAATTCGATCGGGAGCCTGGCTCCATGGTCGTTGAGGTGGTGAAGATCGAGGTGGCGTCGTCCTCGTGACCGCCGTGGGTCATGATGATGAGCGCGTTCCGGAGACCAGTGAATCACGCGAGACCGTCTTTGGTCGTGATCTGTGCCCAGGAGTCAACGGCGACAGAGAGTCAAACCGAAAACCACGAGAACGCCGGTGGGGTCGGTGTTTGACAGCTGGGCGGTGTTTCGCCAAACTAGCAGTCTTCTTGTATTGACGAGGTCGCTGCCGACAAGAGGATTAATCGACGATGCTGCGAGTGCCGAGACGGTTACGAGTTCCCGCATTTCTCGTGGGCTCAGTGGTCGTGATGTGGGGGCACGTGCTCCCGGTGAACGCGCAGACGGCCGATGCCACTGAGGCCCAGCTGCTGACATCCACGATTGGGCGGTATTGTGCGTCGTGTCACAACGATCGGCTGCGAACCGCCGACCTCAGCTTCGATGGCGTGGATCTCTCGCAGGTTGGCGAGCATGCTGAGCTCTGGGAGGGCGTTGTTTCCAAGCTGCGTACCCGTGCCATGCCCCCGGTTGGGCGGCCACGCCCGCCGGCCGACACTTACGACGCACTGGCTGGCTGGCTCGAAGCCGAGATCGATCGCGTCGCGGTCAGGGCCCCGGATCCCGGTCGTACGCACGCTATCCATCGTCTCAATCGGGCGGAATACGCCAACGCGGTGAAAGATCTCCTCGCCCTCGACGTCGATGTCGACGCGCTGCTTCCGGCCGATGATTTCGATGAGTATGGCTTTGATAACAACGCCGACGTGTTGACGGTGTCATCGGCGCTCATGGATCGGTATCTTTCGGCTGCGCGCAAGATCGGGCGTCTTGCGCTGGGGGAGACCCCGCCCGCACCAGTCACCGAGACCTACAAAGTGCCGATTCTCATGGTCCAGGACGACAGAATGGGCGACGATCTGCCATTCGGCTCACGAGGCGGCATCGGCAGTCGTCACTACTTTCCGGTCGATGGGGAATACGACGTCCAGATTCGGCTGCATCGCAACTACGTCAACTACGTCCGAGGGATGGGGTCGCGTCACGAGCTCGAGGTGCGTCTCGACGGTGTTCTGGTAGGCACGTTCGGCTTTGGTGGAGATGAGCCAGACGGTGTGCAGGCCCCCGCGAGCTATGGCGGTAATCAATTTGGCGATCCGGAGTGGGAAGAGTACATGCTCTTCGCGGATGCCAACATGCGGGTTCGTTTTCCGGCCACGGCGGGTCTCCATGTCGTGGGTGTGTCGTTTGTCCGGCGGTTCACCGAGCCCGAGGGGGTACTACAGCCCAGGCAGAGTGTGTTTGCGGTGGCGGTCAACGAGATGCGGGACGGCAATGCGGCGGTCGAGCATGTTGTGGTCGGTGGTCCGTATGTGAGCGAGGGGCCTGGTGATACAGCAAGTCGGCGCGCCATTTTTACCTGCGAAGCCGACGGGGATGGAGGGGAGACGGAGGAGGCTTGTGCCCGCGCGATCTTGAAGTCACTCGCGCGACGAGCCTATCGTCGGCCGGTGGATGAGCGCGATCTTGCCACGTTGATGGACTTCTACCGGTCGGGACGACAGGACGGGAGTTTCGATGCCGGGATCCAACTCGCGCTCGAGCGAGTGCTCATCTCCCCCGACTTCTTGTTTCGGGTGGTGCGTGACCCCGCCGATGTCCCTCCGGAGACGGCGTACGCGCTCGACGACATCGAACTCGCGTCTCGACTGTCCTTCTTTTTATGGTCGAGCGGTCCGGACGAAGAGCTGCTTCGGGTGGCCGAACAAGGGCGGCTCCATGATCCGGTCGTTCTTGAGCGCGAGGCGCGGCGGATGCTGGCGGATCCTAAGACCACCCAGCTCGTGCAGAATTTCGTCGGGCAGTGGCTGTACTTGAGAAACCTGAGGAGTGTGGTCCCCGACGCGATTACGTTTCCCGATTTCGATGAGAACCTCCGGGACGCGTTTCGGCAAGAGACCGAGCTGTTTGTCGACAGCCTGGTGCGAGAAGATCGGAGCGTGCTCGACCTGCTTGGGGCGGACTACACGTTTGTGAACGAGCGGCTGGCCGCCCACTACGGCATCCCCAATGTCTACGGAAGCCACTTCCGCCGGGTCCAGCTGGACGCGGCCCAGGCGGAGCGGCGGGGTGGTATTTTTGGCCACGGGAGTCTTCTGACCGTGACCTCGTATCCAAACCGCACCTCCCCCGTGCTCCGGGGGAAGTGGATGCTCACAAACATTCTGGGGACACCGCCTCCGCCTCCGCCGGCTGATGTGCCGGATCTGCCCGAGCGTGGGGAAGATGGTCGTGCGGCTACCGTGCGTGCGCGGCTTGAGCGTCATCGCGAAAGCCCGGCATGTTCGGTGTGTCATGCGCCAATGGACCCGCTGGGGCTGGCCCTTGAGAACTACGATGCGGTCGGTCAGTGGCGTCTCACTGGGGAGGCTGGACTCCCCATCGATGCCTCCGGTCAGCTCCCCGATGGGACGGCGTTTCTTGGACCCACCGGCCTCCGGTCGTTGCTGATGGAGCGTCGGGAGCAGTTTGTCGGCACGTTGACCGAGAAGTTGCTCGCCTACGCACTGGGGCGTGGCCCGGAATACTACGATCGTCCGACCATACGCGCCATCGCCCGCGAGGCGGACTCGAACAACTATCGCTGGTCGTCTATCATTGTCGGTATTGTGAAAAGCACGCCGTTTCGTATGCGGAGGTCCGAGTCATGATCCTCACTCAGAAAGCGATATCCCGTCGTACCGTGCTCCGAGGCGTGGGCGCCTCGCTCGCGCTGCCCCTGCTTGACGGAATGGTTCCGGCATTTGCCGCGTTACGGACCACGGCCGCCAACCCAATTCGTCGCCTCGGCGTCGTGTATGTTCCGAACGGCATGATGATGCCGCACTGGACACCGACGAGTGAAGGGACAGGCTTTAGCTTCCCGAAGATTCTGCAACCACTCGAACCATTTCGCCCATACATCCAAGTCCTCTCCGGGATGCACGGGGTCGAGAGCGAGGGCCCTCACGCCCGGGCCTCCACCCGATTTCTGACCGGAGTGCCCTCAAAGCCTGATGACGGGTCCGATCTTCGTGGCGGCGTCTCGATGGACCAGCTGGCCGGTCGTGTGCACGGGCGAGAGACCCAGCTGGCGTCTCTCGAGCTGGCGCTGGACGGCCGTGATTTTGCCGGCTCCTGTGACGACGGGTTTAGCTGCGCCTACACGAACACCATTGCTTGGGCGAACGAGTTTACCCCGCTCCCGATGGAGAACAATCCCCGAGTGGTCTTTGAGCGGCTGTTTGGCGATAGCGGGAGTACTGACCCCTCGGTGCGTCAGGCACGTCTCGCCAAGGATGCAAGTTTGCTGGACTCGGTGACCGAGCGCGCAGCCGATCTGTCCCGTGAGCTGGGGCCCCACGACCAAGCGAAGCTGGGGCAGTATCTCGATGCTGTGCGTGACATCGAGCGGCGGATTCAGATGGCCGAGGCTCAGAGTGATCGTGAGCTTCCCGTTGTCGAGCAGCCGGCCGGGATTCCCGGGAGTGTTGGCGAGCACGCGGCGCTGATGTTCGATCTGATGGCGCTCGCGTACGAGACGGATCTGACACGGGTCGTCACGTTCATGATGGGGCGTGAGATCACCGGCCGGACCTACGCGGAAATCGGTGTGCCCGATGCGCATCACCCGATCTCACACCACCAGCGCGATCCGGAGAAACTTGAGAAACTGACAAAGATCAACCAGTATCACGTGCAGCTATTCTCAGCGTTCGTGGAGCGACTGGCGAACACGAACGACGGTGACGGATCATTGCTGGATCACTCCATGCTTGTGTATGGCGCCGGTATGGGCGACAGCAACGCCCACGCATCGACGAATCTCCCGATTCTTCTGGCGGGCGGCGCGACCGGATCAGGTGGGCGCCACGTGCAATACTCCAAGGAGACACCTCTGGCGAATTTGCACCTGAGCCTGCTCGACAAGATGGGGGTGCCGGTCGACCAGCTCGGTCACAGCACCGGCCGTCTGCCGATCGAGCCGTTATCGGGTGTATAGGAACAGATTGGCTGGCGCCTCGACGCCACACCAACTGGTTACCGGAATGACCACGGGCCGGTCCGTTAGGGCCGGCCCGTGGTGTGTACAGCAAGAGTCGGAACCGAGAGCGCGAAGCCGCCCCGCTCGAAGGGTTCTTCAATACTCCTGAACGAAGCGAATTGTTGTCGATTAGCCCAGAGAACAAAGAGCGCAGTGTCAGATGATATGCCCTACCCAGCGACCGGCGAAGACGACACCGATCCAGAGGAGGAGCGAGGCTGCTCCCGCGGCTCGGGCGGCACCCGGGGTCCGCGCCATCTTGTCCCACTCCGCCACGTCGCGAAAGGTCCGGAACTGGAACCAGGCCATATTCATGCCCGCGAGCAGCAGAAACAGGAGCTTGAGCTGGAATGCCGGGTTCTCGATGTAGGCGCTGGCTCTGGTCGAGAAGAGACCGAAGCCGGTCACGGCGGCGAGTGCGAACGCGCCCCAGGCCCAGGGAATCAGTTCTGATGTGACGCGGCTGGCGCGATAGCGCATCGCCGTGAGGCTCAGTAACCGAAGGTCGACCATGAGGATCGAGCCGACCACAAGCCCGACCGCGAGGACGTGAATCGATTCCAAGAACGGAAACCACCACGTAAACCCGATGTGCTCGGCGAGCGGTCGGCTCTGGAGCCAGTTCCAGAACTCGGGGAAGGGCATGAAAGAGTTACTCCCAGAAGTAATACAGTTGGTTCAGAAAGGTCCCATCGGCGGGATACAGATAGTCGGTGTAGGCGATCCAGCGCCCAGCCATGATGACGCCGACCCAGAGGACGAGGGAGACGAGCGCAATGACCCGGGATTGCACACGTCGACTCAGATACTTTTCCCAGTACTCCGGCTCGAGGCGATTGCGCGAATAGAGATAGATGGCGAGCAGCACGGCCGGCACCAAGAACGAGATCTTCCAGCTGAACACCGGGTTGTAGAAATAGCGGTTGGGTCGCGCCACAACAAACAACAGGCCGGTTACCGCGTTGATCGGAAGCGCCCAGAACATCCAGGGCACGAGACGCCCGATCATCTCGCTGACGTCTTGACTTGGGGCGACGAGACCAAGGAGCCTGAGATTGACCATGACGGCCGAGCTCATCACGACCGCAATCCCGAGGATGTGCACCGACTGGGCGATCGGGGGCAGACCCGGGACGTTTCCCAACAGATACACGGCATATTCTCTCGCCGAGCTTTCTGCCAATGCGGCGGCCAGGCTTTCTTTCATGAGCGATGAGCTTACCAGTACTCGCGCGGCTGCGCCCGAGATCCCCCGCCCGGGTGGAGGGCTCTTCGGTCGGCCATTCTTCAGGGGTCTTTTCCGTGGCGCCGTGGGCTGGTCACTGAGAACGGCCGATATAATGCGGGCTATTGTCATGGTGCGGACACGTGTGGTGAGGTGCGCGCTTCTGGCGCTGGGGCCAGAGACCGCTTTGGTCCGACCTATGCCGAGCGTGCCATGACGATGGGGTGCGGGACGCTCAACATCGGGACAGGTGTTCCCAGTCGTGCGGGTTCAAATGGACGCGGTGGCGATGCCAGCCGTGGTGTCCCCTGGGCCGCTCCCGAGCGAGTCTCGGGCCGGGTCCGCGAGTGGCGTGGGCGACGTGCTGGTTCGAACGAAAGACACCGTATGAAAATGTGACAGCGGGGGAGTCGCGGCGGGTGTGGACGTCAAGCGGCCAACCGGGGACAGCGACAACCTCCTGGGACGTCGGCGCCGAGCAGAAAAGTGATGTGTGTGGGGTCGCCGACGGCGGGGAGAAGCGCGCCGCACATCAAGGCGGGCTACACCATCGTTGGGAGCGGCGCCAATACGAGCATTGAGACCGGAGAGCTGTTCTCGACGAGTGTGCTGTTCCCGTTGAACGATGCGGGTCTCGTCGCTCAGCTCACCCTCGGCGGGAGTGCTGTCCGAGTTCAGAGGAGAGAAACGTGAAATTGATGGTGGCGTTGTGCGTGGTTGCCGTTTTGGAATTCACTCCGGTCAGCGCGGTGGCGCAGGTGACGTTGACCGACTGGCTGGGCCGCACGGCCACGTTCGAGAAGGGCCAGGTCGATTCGAACGGTGTGAACGTGGTGTTTCATGAAGCGGGCGAGGGTGGCTTGGTGATCTTTGTTCATAGCATCACGGGGCCGTGGTTCGACTTCCGACACCAGTTGGTCGCTCTCGCGGCGCAGTATCGGGTCGTGTCGATGTCGACACGCGGGACCGACGAGAGCGACAAACCGGAGGGAGTTGCGCCCTACGCGTCGGCCAGGATCGCCGACGACATCAATGCGATCATCGACCATTTTGGCGCGGAGCGAGCTACGATCGTGGGGCAAGACAGTGGTGGGCTCCACGCGTGGCACTTCGCGATGACCCACCCAGACCGGACGGAACGGCTGGTCTCGCTCGGGTCGATTCATCCGGCGGGGCTGATTCGCGAACTAGTCGACAATCCGGAACAGCAGCAGGCCAGCACGTTCCAGCGCAACATGCAGGAGAACCCGGAGGCAGGCGCACGGTTTGGGGAGATGCTGCGTGGTCGCCCCGCTCGCCCCGACGATTCTCCCGTGCTCGCCGAGCTCCGGCAGGCGGCCTATGAGCGTCTCGACGTCGACTCGATCGTCGGGTTTTACAAGGTGAACTGGCCTCGGTCCCCCGTCACACTCGAGACCGAAGGGTTCGGGTTCACGCTCGATACGTTTCCGCCGGTCCAAGCCCCGACGCTGTTTATTTATGGCAAGAACAGTGGACCGTTCCGGAGCGAGACGCTGAGCGGTATGTGGGACTACATCGATGGTCCATTGACGCTCGAGATTCTGCCCGGCGTGGGGCACGGGCTACATACTGAAGTGCCGGAGATCGTGACGCCCCGAATCCTGGAGTGGTTCGAAAACGAAGGCTGAGTGATATTCTGTGGGGCATCAAATGAACATACCGGTGAACCGGTACACGAGCACGAGGAGAGTGTAGTGAAACTTCGAACCTTCGTCTCCGTAGGCGTGGCGGCGGTAGCAATGATGGTGGTACTGCTGAACGCGGTTCCGGCCGCGGCCCAGGAATATTCCTGGACGCCACCCCGGACCGCGGACGGGCGCCCAAATCTTCAGGGCGTGTGGGCAAACAACAACGTGACCCCGCTCGAGCGTCCCGAGGTGCTTGGGGGACGCACAACGCTGACCGACGAAGAAGTAGCCGCTCTGCAGGCACGGGCCGGTGAGCTGTTCAGCACCGAGTCAGGTGACGCTGCCTTTGGAGACAGCGTCTTCGCGTCGGCACTGGCCGAGGCGGAGAGCTTTTCCTCACGAGATACCCAAACCGGCAACTACAACCATTTTTGGATGGTCGAGCGGGAATGGGACAATCGGACTTCCCTCATCGTTGATCCGCCCACCGGCCGCTTGCCGGCTCGGACCGATGTGTCGAGAGCCCGACTCGCGGAACGAGCCGAGGCTCGCCAGCGCCACGCGTGGGGTCCCGAGGACCGGAGTTTGGGTGAGCGCTGTATCAGCTGGGGGGCACCGCGATTGGGTGCTGGGTACAACAGCTATATTCAGGTGTTCCAGACCCCGACCCATGTCGTGCTCTATCAAGAAATGGGTGGGCCCCGTGTCATTCCGGTGACCGACGCGGCGCATGTGGACGCCAAGGTGCGTCAGTGGCACGGCGATTCCCGTGCCCGGTGGGACGGCGACACGCTCGTCATCGAGACGACGAACTACTCCTCGAAAGTCTCTTTCATGGGGGCTGCTGACGGGCTGTCTGTCGTCGAACGGTTCAGCCGCGCCAGCGAGCAGACGTTGCAATATGAGGTGACCGTGAGCGACCCGACCACGTGGGCGGCTCCCTGGACAGCGCAAATCCCGCTCCGTAGCACGTCCGACCCGGTGTTCGAGTACGCCTGCCACGAGGGCAATGTCGGGATGGAAGGCATTATGGCCGGAGCACGCGCCCTGGAGAAGGCCGAAGCCGACGCGGGCGGCCAAAACTAAGTGTGTTTGAGGCAGAGCTGCGCTAGCCGGGCTCTGTCTCGCGGCCAGGTGTCACGATTGAAGGAAGAGACCACATGAGACGTTTTATGACTGGCGTGGCGGCAGTATCGGTCGCCACCGGCGTGGCGGCGGTGATGACGGTAACGACGACAACGGCGAGCATGGAGCAGTCGCCGGTGGCGCGGTCGTGCGCAGACCTGGCGACGCTCGTCCTGGCGAACACGACCATTACGAGTGCCACCGTGGTCGAGCCGGGCGCGTTTGTGCCCCTCGGCACATCGGGTGAGCGGGCTCTGGCCGCGGCCGAACGGACCTATGGCGGATTGCCTGAGTTTTGTCGGGTTGAAGCCACGTTGACACCGTCGGATGATTCGGACATCAAGGTCGAGGTGTGGCTGCCGAGTGCCGAGTGGAATGGGAAGTATCAGGCCGTCGGCAATGGTGCGTTCACCGGGTCCATTCGGCACAACTCGATGGCGGCTGCACTGACTCGAGGATACGCCACCAGCTCCACCGACACGGGACATGAGGGCAACACCGCGAGCTTCGGGCTTGGTCATCCGGAAAAGGTCATCGACTTTGGCTGGCGGTCCGTGCACGAGATGACGGTGGTGGCGAAGGCAGCCGTCGAGGCGTTTTACGACGAGCCACCGCGTTATTCCTACTGGAACGGATGCTCGGCCGGGGGGCGACAGGCGATGAAGGAGGCTCAGCGATTTCCGGACGATTTCGATGGCATCATCGCCGGGGCGCCTGGTAACGACTGGACAGGACGGGCTGGAGCGTCATTGCGGGTCGCGAAGCCGCTCGAGGTCAACGAGGCAGCGCGGCTGACCGAGGACGAGCGTCAGCTTGTTAACACGGCGGTTCTCGAGTCCTGCGACGCTCGAGACGGAGTGACCGACGGGGTCGTCAGCGATCCAGAGCGGTGCGATTTCGACCCTGGCGTATTGCAGTGCATGGGAAGCGACACGGAGGGGTGTCTCCGTCCGTCTCAGGTCAACACGGTGCGTATGCTCTACGCGTCACCGGAGAATCCCCAGACGGGCCGACAGATTACGGGACTGTTCCCCGGAAGCGAGTTGGGCTGGACCGATCTGGGCTGGACCCGTTCGGCCCGGTCGACGGGGCTTGAACAGTTTCGATACTTGACGTTCGCGGATCCAGAATGGACCGTCGAACAGTTCAATTTCGAGACCGATATCGTGCAGGCCGAGATGGTAGACGACGACACCCTCAATGCACTCGACCCGGATTTGGGTCCGTTCTTTGACCGCGGTGGCAAGCTGATTTCCTATCATGGGTGGGCGGATCCTCAGATTTCGCCAGCGAACGCCACGCAATACTATCAGCGGGTTGTGGGAACGGTCGGTGACGTCGGGACGGTGCACGACTCGTATCGTTTGTTCATGGCGCCAGGCATGGGGCACTGTGGCGGTGGCGCAGGTCCAAGCCGTTTCGACATGTTGACGGCGCTCGAGGAATGGGTCGAACAGGGAAACGCTCCTGACCACGTCATCGCGTCGCGTGAGCGCGACGGCGCGGTGGACCGGACCCGGCCCCTGTGTCCGTATCCACAGCTGGCGGTCTACGATGGCACGGGGAGCACGGACGACGCTGAGAGCTTCGTTTGTCGCACTCCGTAAGTGCAAGACTGCCGTCAGCACCGGGCAAGACGCTCGGTGGCT
>JAYZGM010000283.1:0-5186 GCA_036336225.1 Acidobacteriota bacterium
GACCCATTTCTGACCAACGCCGACGAGTCGACCGCCCTCATGGTGGCGGCAGGGTTGGGTACATCGTCGCCAGGCGAAGACCCGGGCACAGAGGCCGAAGTGCTCGACGCAGTTCAGGTAGCGCTCGATCTGGGGCTGGACATCGACGCAGTCGACAACAAAGGCGAGACAGCCATGCACGGCGCCGCCTATAAGCACCTCCCACGCGTGGTGACGCTTCTGACCGACGCGGGGGCGAATGTCGCTGTCTGGAACCGGCCCAATGACCGTGGTGCGACCCCGCTTGGAATTGCGGTCGGGATGCACCGCGGCATGAACATCCTCAGCTCTCCGCAAACGGCCGAAGCCGTGCGTGACGCGCTCCGAGCCACCGGCGTCGACCCGGACCAGTAACACGGCCCAGGAGTCTGGCGGCGATCAGACGGTCATTGCTAGTGACCTGTAGACGTGGTTCGCAGGAAACTACAGGAAACTAGTGGGTTACGCAGGTCTTCCCAAGATCCTGCACCGCGGTCACGTTGAGACTGTCGACCGCGGCCTCGCCACCCTCTTCGTCCCGGATCAGGAGACCTTTGGTCTCGACCTTTTGTCCGAGATGCACTTCTGGGCTGGGGAACACATAGAGCAACTTGAACGCACGGTCGCCGAGTGGGATGTCTTGCGCCTCGGTGAACGCCTCTCCACTAGACGGGGTCGGATCAGCGGCACGTTCCTCGTCGCTTGCAGCCGAGAGGAGCCAGCCCCCCGATTCGTCACCGCCCAGACATCCCACCACGCGGACCAACGCGAAGTTGGGGACCACACCCGGTCCATCCTCGCCCTCGACTCGCACCGTGGTGAGCCGAGCCGATGACAACTCAGCACCGCCGGCCGGAAAGCCGTTCCGCTCCAACACGTAACTGATGATGTCAACATACGCATCCGACGTCAGGTTCTCGGAGCCATCGGGTGGCATCGATTGCATCCGCTCGAAGAGCCCATCCAAGGTCAACCCGGTCCAATCCCGCAAGAAGACGACCCCGGTCAATGACCGACCTGCCCCCCCTGTGAGGTCGGCCCCGTGGCACCGCTGACAACTTGCCTCATATCGCTCACGCCCGCGCGCGGCTTGTCCGGTCGTATACACGCCATCCTTGACCGTTGTCTCGATCTCTGGCTCTTGAGAAAAGGCCACGCTCCACGAACCCGCCATCATCATCGCCACCGCCATCGTCGCTATCAACACTCGCATGGTCCTGCTTTCCTTGAGTGGGCCTTCCCTACCGCCCGCCGTAGATCGGCTCCACACCTGCTGTTTCTGATCTATTTTTTTGGCGGTCCTAGTTTAGTCAGAACTCACTGCCCACGCCGCCCAAGACAACGGACGCCTTCAATAGGCTTCGAGTACCACGATCACCTTACGTCGCACGCCCCGCCTCGTAAGGCCACCGACTCGCGTCTCGTCGTCAACGCAGGACGGGGGTGATCTGGGTACGGATGTCTCACCGACTTCGGTTAGAGGCGGGGTTGTTCTCACCAATTGGGAGCGAGCGCAGCAATGCGACCGTTGCCACCGACGCCTCGATGTTGCCGGTACGGCCGCGTTCGACGATCGCCAGCGGAGTATCGCCTCGACGATTGGTCAGACCGAGATCGGCACCACGATCCACCAGCAGACGCACCACATCGTCAAATCCTTTGTCCACAAGGAAGTGGAGCGCCGTGTTCCCGTCATCGTCACGTAGGTTGAGCTCAGCGCCCTCGTCGAGAAGGATCCGCACCGCCTCGAGCGTTCCGGCTTCATCATACATCTGCGCCTGAAACGCCGGTGCCTTGGCCACGGCTCGGTCCCGTCGGTCCCAGACGGCGTAACGCCAACTCGCGCCGGTCGCGAGCATCAGCGGGGTCCAGCCGTTCTTTAAGGGCAGATGCACATCACCGCCCGCGACGAGGAGTGTTCGCAAGATATCGCTTTCTGTGAATTTCGCCGCCAGCGCAAGGGGCGTGGCGCCGAGCAAGTGCTCGCCCAGCATCAACACCTGGCCATTTCGCGTCACCCGGGTGGCCAATGTGACCTGCGCATTGGGGCGCGCGCCATGTGCGAGCAACGCCTCGACCATTTCGAGGTCACCGGTCAGCACGGCGGCATGGAGGGCCGTGTATCCGGCCGTCGCGGTGTTGGTGTTCGCACCCCGGCTCAGCAGGAACTTGGTGAGGGCCCGGTGCCCACCATGAGTCGTAACGACGAGGGCGCTACTCCCATCCGGCGCCCGGTCGTTCACATCGGCCCCGGCGTCCAGAAGTAGCCGAGCTACCGCCACGTGGCCCTGACGGGCCGCGAACAGCAGCGGCGTGAACCCGCCGACCTGAGTCTCTTCAGCGTCGGTGCCGTACCGACGCCCAAGCTCGCCATACCGCAGCTCCGACTGTAAACGCCGGCTGATGACCTGACGCCGAACCTTGGACCGCGCTCGCACGTCGGCGCCATGCCGCAGTAGCCGTCGCACGACCTCGACGTAGCCACGTGCGGCCGCCCACATGAGAGCCGTCTGGTTCTCATGGGACTCGCGCGCGTTGACGGCAGCCCCCGCGGCAATGAGAGCACGCACCGCCTCGTCGTTCCCCGTGCGCGCGCACCCCATGAGCACCGTCTCTCCGGTCTCGACCGACGCGGAGGGGTCTGCGCCCGCCTGAAGAAGCCGAGTGACCAGATCCGCATTGGCATTCTCGCAGGCGAGCGCCAAGGGGGTTACCCCCAGCTCGTTCGCCTGCGCCGCGTCCGCACCAGCGCCGAGCAGGCGCTCGGTCATCTCAGGGGCATCGTGAAAGACCGCCCAGTGCAGGGCGGTCGTCCCATCCGCCGTAGGCGTGTTGACGTCGGCCCCGACCAGAAGCTGATCAACGACGTCAGCCCGTCGTTCCCGAACCGCCTCAATGAGAGGCACGCCGGAGGGCTGCGCGGTGACCTCGGTCGCACACAGGATCAGTGCGACACCCCCACCCCAGAACCACCCCCATCTCCCGGCCAACACCGACATGTGCATCGAGTGTTCCTTCTCCGCCAGACTACACCCCGGTCAGACGCTCGACCTGACCGGACACGAGGTTGGCGAGTGGCCCAGTGCTGTCGCCGATCCGCTCGACCGGAGCCCCGAGCTTATCCAGCAACGTCACATGAAGATTGGCCAGAGGTGTGCGGTCGCGCTCCGGATACGCCACGTGCCGACCACCCGCGAGCTTCCCCGCTCCACCGCCGAGCAGCACCAGCGGCAGGTTGTAAGGCGAGTGCGAGTTGCTATCACTCATCCCGGCCCCGTACATCAGAATCATGTGGTCGAGCAACGATCCGTCACCATCGGGTGTAGTGCGCAACTTTTCGACGAACTCAGCGAACAGGCTCACATGGTAGTGGTTGATCTTGGTGAGCTTCCGGAGCGCCTCTCCCACCCCACGGTGATGTGAGAGCGGATGGTGGGCATCCGGCACATCAATCTCAGGATAGGTCCGACCACTCAGCTCGTGGCCACTCATGAACGTGGTGACCCGGGTGCGATCGGTCTGGTGCGCCAGCAGTTGCAGGTCATACATGAGCCGGGCATGGTCGGCGAACGCCGCGGGAACGCCCATGGGCCGCGTCATCAGGGGCACCTCGCGGTCACCCTGCGCCTCAGCCACCTCAATGCGACGTTCTACATCCCGCACGGCATCAAGATACGCACCCAGCTTAAGCTGGTCGCTCGGGCCCAAGCTGCCCCGGAGACGGGCCACGTCCGCGCTGACTGAATCAAGAATGCTCCGTTGCTGACGTCGACGGGTACGTCGTGTCTTGGAGTCCGTGGTCGCGTTGTCACCAAACAGCCGTTCGAACACGGCTCGCGGGTTGTGCTCCATCGGCAACGGGGTCGCCGAGTTGCGCCAGGAGATCGTGTACGAAAACGCACAACTGAATCCGCCACTGTCACACGACCCCGCAAAATTCGCACCCTCGAGCCCCAGCTCGAGTGAGGACAGCGGGGTGTGTTGTCCCAGCGCCCGCGCGGCGATCTGATCCATGGAGACGGCATCAGGATTCCATTCACCCGGGTGGACATCAGTCAGAAACCGGGTCGCGGCTCGAGAATGCGTCCCACCACGAGTGCCGGCGGGCGGCGTGCAGTTGAGTCCGGACAACACGGTCATCTGGTCTCGAAACGGCGCCAGCGGCTCAAGAATCGGGGTCAGCTCGAAACCCGTCCCGATACCGGACGGCGTCCAGTTCTGCATGACCATGCCATTGGGCACATACACCGCTCCAAAACGAACCGGTGGCGTCGCGGCGGTGCGGCTCCAAGCGCTCAGTGCCGGCATCATCCCGTCCAGCCATGGCAAGGCGACGCTCGCACCCAAGCCTCGCAGGACCGTGCGGCGTGAAAGCGCCCGCTTGGTGATAACTGTCATGACTCGGACCTCCTCATCTGAAACGGCACACTCTCGACAATGCCACGAATAATTGACGACCAACGATAGCCCTCGGCCTCGGCATCTCGCACGACGCGGCGCACGACCGGAGGGTCAAATGCTTCCAGGCTTCTTCCGACCGCGTAGGTCAGGAGCTTTTCGGTTACGGTGCGGACGACACTGGTCTCGTGGATCAACACCGCTTGACGCAGAGCCGAGGGCCCGTCCACCGCGGTGCCATCCGCGAGTGCTCCTGCGGCATCCACCGGTGCGCCATACTCATCGGTCGCACGCCACCGTCCAATCGCATCGAAATGCTCAAGCGCAAAGCCCGGTGGATCCATCATCCGATGGCAGGCCGCGCAGGCCGGATTGGCACGGTGCTGTTCCATTCGCTCGCGCATTGTCTTTGGCGTCGCACCACCATGGTTTTCCTCGAGCGCGGGGACGTCGGCGGGGGGTTCTGACGGGGGCATGCCCAAGACGTTGTCGAGCAGCCACTTGCCACGTAGAACTGGCGATGTTCGGGTGGGGTAGGCCGTGATGGTCAGCAGACTGGCATGCCCGAGCAACCCTCGCCGGTCGTCCTGGACGGGGACACGGCGGAGCCGCTCACCAAACACCCCGTCAAGACCATAATGGGTGGCGAGCCGCTCGTTGAGGTAGGTGTAGTTGGCGCTGAAGAGCTCGGCGACCGGACGGTCCCCCCGTATCTGGCTCTCGAGAAAAAAGAGCGTTTCCTGCTCCATGTCGGCACGCAGATTCTCGTC
>JAYZGM010000284.1:0-10249 GCA_036336225.1 Acidobacteriota bacterium
CGCCACCCAACCGTCTGTCCACTGATACGACAAACAATCAATTGTAGCTGATGCTTGTCCGCAGTCGTAAAACATGCCAGGTTGTAAGCTAGAGCAGGATTCGCCCGAACTTGCGTGGGACACTAACGTAGGGACGATAGAACTCCCACGATATATCGACCGGTCGACGGATGTATTTGTTCTACACCATAGCGCTGAGTGGCTATGCGTTGCTTATCGCACCGCGCATTCTGTATCAGGCGCTTCGACACCGCAAATATGTCGGGACCATGTCGGAGCGGCTGGGGACATTGCCCCCTGAGGTCAATCCCAATCACGAGCAGTCCATCTGGATCCACGCCGTCTCGGTCGGCGAGGTCCTTGCCAGTCGGACCCTCATTCCCGGGCTGCGGACTCGATACCCGCAATACCGGTTGTGGATGTCGACGACGACCGAGACCGGTCGTGCCGTGGCGGCCGGGATCCGGGAGATTGACGGGTTATTTTACTTTCCGCTCGACGTCCCGTCAGTTATCCGCCGCGTGCTGGACCGGGTGCGTCCCGTCCTCTTTCTGACGGTTGAGACCGAGCTCTGGCCAAACCTGCTCCGAGAGTGTGCAAAGCGGGGGGTAAAAACGGTCTTGGTGAACGGGCGTATTTCAGACCGTTCGTTTCCGCGCTATCGCGTCGTGCGGCCGTTCTTTCGCGGCGTGTTGGCGCAGTTGGATCGATGCTGTGCGCAGAGTACCACCTCGGCTCGACGGTTGGTGACGCTTGGGGCGGCACCAGATCGGGTGACGACCACCGGGAATCTCAAGTTCGACACGCTACCAGCCAGCCATCCGACCGATGAAGACACGGTTGGCGCACATGAGGAGGTCGTCCGGGTGGACGAGCCCGCATTCCACGCGTTTCTGAGACGACCCGTGCTGATGGCCGGTAGTACGCACCCAGGCGAAGAGGCCGTCGTGATCGATGCGTTTCGTTCGTTACGCCGTCGAAGGCCAGACCTATTGCTCGTGCTCGCACCCCGACACCCAGAGCGGAGCTCGGCGGTCACGGACCTTGCCGTGACACGTGGATTCGAGACGATTCGCCGAAGTCAGTTGCCGGTTTCGCGTGAACGGTCGATAGCGGTCATTGTGCTCGACACGGTGGGGGAGTTGACGGCTCTCTACTCGATAGCCACGGTGGTGTTCCTGGGAGGAAGCTTGGTTCCGGTCGGCGGGCACAATGTACTCGAGCCGGCGGCGTGGGGGAAACCGGTGGTGTTTGGTCCGCATATGCAGAATTTTTCTGAGATAGCCTCGCTGTTCCTTGAAAACATCGCCGCGCGACAGGTCACGTCCGGTCGCGACCTCGGACCGGTCTTGTCAGAGCTTTTCGACGATCGCAGCCAACGTGAGTCGCTCGGCCTAGCGGCCCGCCGATTGATCGCCGCCGAGCGTGGTGCGACGGCGCGAAACCTGGAAGAGATTGCGACGGTGCTGCCGCCATATGTTGATACGTCACGTTGCACCGCGATTGTCCACGACTGATGCGACACCTGCTCAGTCGAGGGTATGGCGCCGTGGCCGCTTGGCGGCGTCGGTGGTACGCCGGCCGGCCTGAGGCACGACGCCGCTTAGTGTCCCCTGTGATCAGTGTGGGGGCCCTGGCGGTTGGTGGGAGTGGCAAGACGCCAGTGGCCGAGCACGTGGCAAGGCTGCTCCTCGAGATGGGCGAGCGACCGGCCATCTTGAGCCGGGGCTATGGTCGAGCCGATCCGGTGGACGGCGTTGTTGTGGTACGGGATGCCCGGTGTCTCGTCGGCACCCTCGAGACCGCTGGCGACGAGCCCTGGATGTTGGCTCGGTCGCTCGATGGGGTCTCTGTCGTTGTGGCGTCCGATCGGTATCTGGCGGGCACGTTGGCTGAGACCTGTCTCGGGGCTACGGTGCATGTGCTTGATGACGGCTTTCAGCACGTGACCCTCGAACGGGACACCGATCTGGTCGTCCTCTCCGGTGCCGATCTGGACGAAGGAGACGTGCTTCCGGCGGGTCGGCTTCGTGAGCCGCTCGCGACCGTATCTGACGCCGATGCTCTCCTTCTGAACGATATGTCGGATGCGCACCGGGCAAGGGTCGAGCGCGAGCTGGGCGGGGAGCGAGTGTTTCGTGTGGAGCGACACGTGAGTGTGACCCAAACCGAGTCGAGGCCGGGCTCAGCTCGGGGGCCGGAGCGGCCTGTCATCGCGGTGGCGGGCATCGCTCGACCGGATCAGTTCTTTGACGACGTCCGGCATGCGGGGTTTGAAGTGGTTCGCACGCTCGCGTTTCCTGACCATCATCGATATGGTCGGCGCGCGGTCAACCAGATCCAGAGAGCCGCACGAGCCGTCGGCGCTGACGCCATCGTGACGACGCAGAAAGACTTTGTACGGTTGGAGCCGTGGTTGCCGTTCGAAGTGCCGCTCGCTACGCTTTCGTTGACTGTGTCCGTATCGCCTCCTGGTCCGTTCCGGGCATTCCTCTCGGACTGTCTGGTCGCCGCGCGGGGTCGTGGCGCGTGACCAACGCCCGTCCCGATGACGGTTCCAAGCGTCGGCCGGTTCGGCACCGGCTTGAGCTTCTCATGGTCCTCGCCATGCGGGGGCTCGTGCGAATTCTGCCACGCGGTTTCACGACCGCGCTGGGGGCTGGGCTGGGACGTCTGTTCTACTGGCTCGATCATCGTCGGCGTGGCACCGCGGAGCGCAACGTACGGGCCTCGTTGCCGCAGTTGTCGGACGTCGAGTGCCGGGCGATTGTGGCCGGAGCGTTTGCCAATGTCGGTCGGCACGTGCTCGATCTGCTTCGATTTGACACCATGCCGACGGAGCGGATCTTGGGCGTGGTGGAATTCGAAGGCGAGGAGCACGTGGTCCGGGCGTTGTCGGCCGGTCGGGGCGCGATGTTCTTCACCGGTCACTTTGGGTTTTGGGAGCTGCAGATCATGACCCACGCAGCCCGCTTTGGGCCGATCCTGATGGTGGCGCGAAAACTGGATAACCCGTTGCTCGAGACGATGATTGAACGGGTGCGAACGCGGGTTGGCACGCGGGTCATCCCACGACGCGGCGCAGTTCGTGGGTTGCTGCGGGGGCTGCTCGAGCACCAGTCGGTTGGTATGATGGTCGATCAGCACATCTCTGACCGGAGTGCCGTGACCGTGGAGTTCTTTGGTCGTCCGGCTGCCACGACATCGGCCATCGCCATGTTGGCGCTTCGCACCGGGGTTCCCGTTATTCCGGTGTTCGCGCTGCCACTGCCTGGCAACCGGTATCGCATGATCTATGAGACGCCGATCGAGATGCCCGATCCCGCGAGCCCGGATGCCGTTCGCGTGTTGACGCAACGGTGTACAGATGTGTTGGAAGGCTATGTTCGTCAGCATCCCGAGTTGTGGCTCTGGATGCACCGCCGGTGGCGGGCCGCATCGCGTTGACCCTCGTGCGATAGAATCCACCGGCTATACCGTTTCTGCTGACACTGCCCCTCGAACAACGTCACAAACGATGGATGAACCCGTAGACCGGACGATGAAGGGGATTCATCCGCCCCCGGGAGACTACGAGCTTTGGTCTCGATTGAGGTCGCTGGTTGACGCGTTCGGACGCCCGCAGATCGCGGTCATCGGTGATCTTATTGCCGATGAGTTCATCTCTGGTCGGGTCAAACGCGTGTCGCGGGAGGCGCCGGTCCTGATTCTTAACTACGACACCACCGACGTCACACCCGGGGGCGCTGGGAATGCGGCCAACAACGTGGCGGCATTGGGTGGGGTCGCGCGGCTCGTCGGGCTCATCGGTCGTGACGACATCGGTCGTCGCCTCCGACGAAGTTTCCCCCGGCGAATCGCGGCCGCCGGGCTGGTGCGGGTGGCCGGGTATCGCACGCCTACTAAGACACGTATTCTGGCCGGGGGCATTCACTCGGCTCGTCAGCAGGTGGTGCGCATCGACCGCGAGGGTCCCGTCGTGTCGTCTGAGACACGCGAGCGTTTCGCAGAAGCGGCTCTGGCGTCGGTCGAAGGGTGCAGCGCGTTGATCGTGTCCGACTACGGATCGGGTCTGGTGACATCCAAACTGGTGGCCGAGATGGCGCGCCGTCTTCCCCGAGCTGGTCGCCGCCGGGTCACGCCGGTGCTCCTTGATTCGCGCTATTCGTTGCTCCGGTATCGTGGTCTGACCGTGGCTGCTCCCAACGAGTCCGAAGTGGAGCAGGTGCTCGGGGTTGCCATCGGCGACAACCCCCAGGCGCTCGAGCGAGCCGGGCGACGGCTGCTGGAAAAGACCCGGATGCACGCCATCTTGATCACGCGCGGGAGCCGAGGGATGGCGTTGTTCGAGGCCGATCGTCCGACCCAGCACATTGGTATCTACGGGTCTGACGAGGTCGCCGATGTGACCGGGGCTGGCGATACGGTGATTGCCACGATGGCCATGGCGTTGAGTGTCGGGGGGTCATGTCTCGAGGCAGCCTTACTCGCGAACTACGCAGGTGGGCTTGTTGTGATGAAGCGTGGGACGGCGGTGGTGACGGCCGCGGAGCTGCAGGACGCCGTGGAAAGTGATCTGACCTGAGGCCCTATGCGGGATGGTGTTCGTGGCGTGGTACTTGGAGAGACGGCGCTTGTCAGCCAGTTTCGAGTGGAGCGCGAGGCAGGACGCACGTTAGCCTTGGCGAACGGGTGTTTCGACCTGTTGCACGTCGGGCATGTCCGTTACCTCGCCGGCGCGGCGGCCGCGGCGGATCGTCTCGTGGTTGCGGTCAACGACGACCCGTCGGTCGCGGCGCTCAAGGGAGCTGGTCGGCCGGTGCAAACCGCGTCCGAGCGGGCGGAACTCGTGGCCGCGTTTGCCATGGTCGACTACGTCGTGGTGTTCCCGGACCGAACCGTCGCGCGTCTCTTGTCGCTGCTTGAGCCGGAGGTGCATTGCAAGGGCACCGACTACACCGTTGACACCGTGCCGGAACGGGATGTTGTGCGACGCTACGGTGGCCGGACCGTGATCGTCGGCGACGATAAGAACCACTCAGCAGCCGGTCTTATCGGGAAGATCCGCGATGGTCAGGTGCCATCTTGACGGCATGCAGGCGATTCTGATCGTCCGGCTTGGGGCCATGGGCGATATCGTGCATGCTCTGCCGGCGGTGGCCGCGTTGCGGGCGGCGTACCCCCGGGCGCGGATCGATTGGGTGGCCGATGAAAAACACCGCCAGCTGCTCGAGCTCATTCCGATCCTCGACCGAGTTGTCCTTCTGAAACAGACCTTGTCGATCCGGCACCGAGTGACGGAGCTTCGACGCACGTTGCGCGCGATGTCGTATGACGTGGCCGTCGACCTCCAGGGCCTGATCAAGTCGGCCGTGGTCGCGAAATTGAGTGGCGCCCGGCGAATTGTCGGGTTCGAGTGGGCTCATCTGCGGGATCGACGGGCAGGCTGGTTCTATACCGATATGCACGAACCGAGCGGGTCGAGCCACGTCATTCACAAGAACCTGGCGCTGGTCGGTTCTTTGGGGATCGATGTCGATGTCACGACTCCCCAGTTTCCACTGGCCATACCCGGCTCTGCCGTCATCGACGCCTGGCGGGCGTCGGACCCAGAGACATCCGCAGCGTATGTCGTCCTGAATCCAGGTGCGGCGTGGCCGAACAAGCGATGGCCACCAGAGCGTTTTGGTGCCGTCGCATCGTGGCTGTGGCGTGAACGCCAGCTCCGCTCAGTTGTGACCTGGGGACCGCAAGACGAAGCGTTGGCCACCTCGGTAGTCGAGGCGGCGCCAGGAGCGGCCGTGCTCGCACCCCCAACCGGTGTCGCTGATTTCATTGTCCTGGCCCGCCGCGCGCGATTGGTCGTGTCTGGCGATACCGGTCCTGTTCATTTAGCCGCCGCCGTGGGGACCCCGGTCACCGGCATCTACGGTCCCACCGACGCCGTGCGGAACGGGTCTTGGGCCCACAAAGACAGAGTGGTCTCCCGATACGACCAATGTCGGTGTCATTACCGGCGGCGTTGTCACGTGGCCCACTGGTGTCTCACGGATGTGTCGGTGGGCGAGGTGATGAGGGTCATCGGTCAACGACTGGACGGGGCATGACTCGGCCCCCCGATGTTGCGACGCCGTCCCCCGACGTCACGCCGGTCGCAGTGGCCCCTTGGGTGATCCGCGTGGCCCGGTTGCGAGTGACCGCCGGGTTCGCCGTGGCGGCAGCGGCGTTCTGGTTGGCACGACCCTCGTGGGGAGCACTCGGTCTTGGCGCCGCCATTGGCCTCGCCGGTGAGGGACTTCGGTGTTGGGCGGCGGGTCATCTCGAAAAGGCGGTCGAGGTGACGAACTCCGGGCCCTATCGCTGGACGCGTCATCCGTTGTACGTCGGGTCGGCGTTGCTGGGTGTCGGCTTTGCCATCGCGTCGCGTCACCCCGCTGTGGCCGCACTCGTTGTCGGATACCTGGCGGGGTCGCTCACCGTGGCGGCGCGGCTCGAGGAAGCCACGCTGCGCGCCAAGTTTGGCGACGCCTACGACCGCTACATACGCGGAAACTTGAGCCCGGTTGGTCGCCGGTTTTCGTTGAGTCGTGCCCGCCGAAATGGGGAGGTCCAGGCCTTGGTCGGGCTCGCGGCGGCTCTGGTGGTGCTGGCGCTCAAGGTGGTCGCTCGCTAACGTGTAGACCGCAGAGTCACGTTCTGAACTATAATGGCTTGGCTGGACGGGATACGAACCAAAAGCCGGGCGGTTAGCTCAGCTGGTAGAGCACCGGCTTTACACGCCGGTTGTCACAGGTTCGAGCCCTGTACCGCCCACCAGCCTTCTCGGGACACGCGCTACGAGCGAAAGCGGTCGCGCGACCTGGGTTGGAATTCTCTGCGGGGTCGTAGTTCAGTTGGTTAGAACGCCGGCCTGTCACGCCGGAGGTCGCGAGTTCGAGTCTCGTCGGCCCCGCCACTAAGTCCAGCAAAGCCCGTTACTTGGGGGAACCCGGGGGCGGGCTTTTGCTGTATCTCGGTGGGTGTGCCGCTATTTGTGCCACCTTTCGACGAGCGCGCACGGCTCGAGAAGTCGATAAGAGTCGAACTACCAGCGCCTTGCCCATTTCTTAGGCTTCTGGCGCACGACGACGATGACCGGCTAGGCGTCGCCGGCGATCTTTTTGGCAGCCTTGAGCTCTTCGAGGGTGTCCTCCACCCGGCTCGTCAGACGCCCTTCGCCGGGGCGGCCAGCGGTCCTGGCTCCTAGTACCAAGCTCGGCTACGACCTCGACACCCAGAAGTTGGCAACCCTATGTTGGTCAGGGTCCTCAGAAGCGGAAGAGACGCGTGAGCTTGACCACAAACGCGCGGTTCTCGAGCAATGGCGTGCCACGGAGTTCCGTGTCGCGCACATCGTTGTAGACGACAAAGAGTTCGCTGCCCGGCTGATATTCCCACCGGAGACGCAGGTTCGTGCTGAGCGCGTTTCGGCTTGAGTTGTATTGCAGCAGACCCCCAAAGAACATCCTTGGGGTAAACGTATACGTGACTCGGCTCGTGACCACAGACGTTGTAAACCGGCCTTCTGTCAGCTCGATACGGTTCACCGAGATGCCCGGCTCGAAGGAGAGCTCAGGGGTGACTTCTACCCGTCCGCGCTGAAAGCCGACGCCCGTAATGTTGCCGTTGAAGAACTCACCGCGTTGGACCGTAAAGGTGCCCGACACGCGACGCTGGCCGCCGAATGCGAAGGAGGCGAAGACGTCCTGAAACCCGTATCCACCGACCGGAATCGAGATCCCTGCTCTTGGGGCGATGTCGAACGGCGCCGTCAAGAGCTCATAGCTATCCTGCATGTCGACACTGAACCGATCGCTGTTTTCAAACTCGGTTTGAAATCGGCCCTGTAGAAAACGCGTTTCCACTTGCCCGGTGGTGGCGCTCTCGATGTAGTCGACACTGGCGCCCCAGGTAAATTGACGCACCGCCTGCAACGACGGGCGTGGGCTGTATTGCGCGGTGCCAAACGTTCGGCGGAAGTCGTCTCGACGGAGGAATCCAACCTCCGGATTGAAGTTATCGCCGACCAGCAGTTGGTCGACTTGCACGGCATACAGGTCGCCGGTGTAGGTAAAGGCCCCTTGGTAGCTCGTATCGTCGCCGGCCAAGCCTGGGGTCTCGGACTGGGCGAAATAACTGGTCAGATTGACGTTGTCATAAAAGGCAAACGCGGCGTCGACCCCGAACACCTGGTTCGAGCCCGGTGTGCCGTCGGACGACGTCAAGGGACGAGCCGACCGTCCGGTGAAGATGCCACCGAGTCGGCTTCGACGCAGAATGTCCCGTTTCACCCGCAATACCGTGAAGTTGGTGGCCACGGTCTCCACCCCAGGTGCGTCGTCGGTCTGGATGTTGAGGGCGCCGATGGTGAAGTCACCAGCTTTGCCGGTGAGTCGTCCACCCCCGCGAATCGGCACCGTTTGTCCGCCCTCCAACCCGATACGACGGCTGAAGAACACCGTGGGGGCATCGCCACCTCCGAAGAACGTGTTCGAGCCCGGTCGTCCGCCGCCCCCCCACCGCCGCCAAAGCGGGCCCCTGTCCCGAAGTCAAAGATGCCCCGGCCTTCCAGAAAGAATTCACGCTTTTCCGGGAAAAACAGACTGAATCGAGTCAGGTTCACCTGTTGCTCGTCGACCTCGACCTGCGCAAAGTCGGTGTTGTAGGTCAGGTCGGCGACCAGGTTTTGAGTCACCCCGTATTTCGCATCGACCCCAAAGGCGCCGTCTCCTTGATTCGAGATCTGCGGGCTTGCGTTGAGATCGGTCGCCAGCGAGCCGATCGCATACGGTTTGATCTCGAAGGTCCGGTTGCCCCGAGGTACTTCGATCCCGGTGAGTGTGGCGGCAACCGAGATACGAAAGGTTCCCGGTCCCGCGGAGATGGGCACCGGCGTGAGGTATGCCCATTCGTTCTTCCATCGAATACGCCGACCAACCTGGAGTCCCCACACCTGCAATTCACCGGCGGGAAACCGGAGCGATTTGAACGGGATTTCCATCTCAACGGTCCAACCACCAGGAAAGCGACCGGTGCGAGCATCCCAGACCGGGTTCCAGTCCATGTTCGGCTGGCCCTCGTCGGTGATCTGCTGGTCCATGAAGCCGCCGATAGGATTGACCGAGAAGACCACGCCATTACGACGGTCATAGAACGTATCAAGGACGACACTGAAGCCCTCGTTCTGGATGAGCTGGAACGAGTCTCGCTGCATTTCGTTGGCGATCCAGCGAGATTCAGGAGCCGAATCCCAGATGCGGCCCGCGACATACACGTTGCGTGTGTCAAAGAACACCCACACGTCGGTTTGTTCAGTGGCCGGCGCGCCTTCGTCTGGTTGCTGCTGGACGAAACCACTGAACGGCTGCACTGATTCGTAGATGCCCTCGTCGAGCGTGCCATCGAGGCGAAGCGGTGTCTCGAGCTGAACCGCCCGGACCGTGGCGCGTCCTTCAGCGTCACGAGAGATCGTCAGCGGTGCTATCGGGGGTGGGGGGCCGTCGATGACGCCAGTGAAGGAGGGCGCCGCGAATTCGGCCGTTCGTCGGGTGTCGGACACCGTCTTCGGCTCGACGGGTGCGCCTGGTGGTCGCGTCGCGCTCGGGCGGTCACCGCGGGTCGCCGCCGATCGGGCACGCGGACCAACCCCCGCGAGCAGGGGCGTTATCGTATTGATGAGCTGGTCCTGCAGGTCGAAGAGCTCATCAGCCAGCCCATCCACGGTGGTCGATCTCATAATCGAGGCGTCGCCGAGGTCAATGAGACGTGCCGTGAGACGAATACGCTCGCCGATCCGTTGATAGGTGCCGGTCAACATGTAGTCGACGTCTTGCGATGGGATCGCCTCTCCGGCCACGCGCTGAGAGCCCGAACCCTCGTCACGGGTCACCACGATACCGGGGTCCGCGCCGACCCGGGTGGCCACCGTCTCCGCGATGCCAGCGCCGATCCAATCGTCGGCGGTGTTGCCGGACAGGTTGATAAACGTTCGTACCAGCACCCGGCCCTCGACGGGGAGTTCACGTGGTTGACTGGCCACCGGGGCCTGTCCGGTCATCAGAATCACCATGAGCGGGAACAACTGAGGCATACGGGTCGCGGTCTTCATTTAGGGGGCTGTTGGCGGCCCACCCGCTCACACCATACCAGGCGACACGGGGGTACGAGCTGAACCGCTCTGGTGGGTCACGAGACCCTGCCCACGTGTCCC
>JAYZGM010000285.1:0-5880 GCA_036336225.1 Acidobacteriota bacterium
TGTTATGCATGCCTTCGTGTAGTCGAGTGCATGTGGGAGATACTCGAACGAAACGGTGCGGATGGGTTGGCTGAGTCCAGCCAGCACCATCGGTTCCGCCCCTTCTACATCCAGTTTGACGAACGCGGGTGTGCCAAACCGGTTCGCGAGCGTGTCCAGCGTCATCAGATCGACGTTCAGGTCGCGGTCCCATCGCACCCCCCGAAACGCCGGGTCTTGCTGACGTGCTTCACGCCAGTCAGTGGCCAACGTGGTCATCGTCGGTGTGTGAACGCTCACCGCGAGTGTCGCGTGGCCCGTATGGTCACCCAAGGCCGCCTCGATCACCGTCACATCCGAGCGACCGCGGAAGAAGAGACGCAAGAGCCGGGCAAAGTCCGGCTGGGGCTCGACTGAGACGACTCGGCAGCCTAAGGAGGCCAGGGCCCGCGTGCGGTTGCCGGCGTGCGCACCCACGTCGAACGTCAGATCCCCCGGCTTGGCGAAGCTGCCATACAGTCGGCGAAGTCGTCGCTGGCGCAGTGGTATCGCGTGATAGACCAGCAGTGACCGGATCACCCCGAGCACGCGAGCCGGATACCGTAGCATGGTCATACTCGTCTATTCTGCGGGGGACCGGTCGCAGTTACAATGCCACACGAGATGCCACATCCAAATGCGGGCGGCCTCCGAGTGCTTGCTTTCGTGATTGGTGTGTTCATCGTGTGTATGGGATTAGGCAAGCTGGGCTGGTTTGCAGATAGTGGCCTGCTCGCGTCGGAGCTCCGTGGCTGGCGCGAGTTTGCCCCCGCGGTCAGCCGCTGGTATCTCGACATGGTGGTGATTCCGGGTGCCCCGCTTTTTGCCCGCCTCGTCGCGATGGGCGAGCTGGTGAGTGGTGCCGCATTGATTGTCGGGTATCGTGTGCGGCTCGCCGCGCTCCTTGCCCTGCTCATGGTGCTGAATTTCCACGTCGCGATGGGACTGATCTTTCAGACCGCTTATCTGACCAATGGCTACGCGCTGCCGGTCGTCGGCGGGTTGGCCGCTCTCGCGATCGGCGGTCGTCGGTTGCCGTTCGGTCTCGATACATGGTTTTCCGTTCACCGATGAAATGAGCAGCATGACACGTCCCATGACGATGACGTTGGCTTGGATGATCGTGAGTGGGGGAGCGCGCTGGCTCGCGCTTGGGATTGCACTGCTGCTCCTGAATGTGTCGTTGACCTTTACGAACATCTGGCCCACTTTGGGTATTCGGGTGAATGGCGACCTTTCGGTTGAGGCCGCCGCGGTGGTTTTGCTGCTGGTGCTTCTCAGAGACCGGTTTGGTAGATCCGGGCGGCGGGTGATCCGCTGTCTCGCGGTGTCCTGGCTCGTTCTCATGGTGGGGCGATACGCGGATGTGACTGCCTCGTCCCTCTACGGACGGGACATCAACCTGTATTGGGACCTCCAGCACATACCGAGTGTTGGTGCGATGTTCGCCTTTGTCGCCGACCCCTGGTTGAAGGCCGGGATCGCGGCGGCGGCGGTTTTCGTGCCGGCGGGGCTGTATCTCACGCTGCGATGGGCGTTCTCGACCATTGCGCTCGCGACCGAACACCCACGGACTCGCGGCGGGTTGGGCTGGCTTGCCGCGGCTGTGTTGGTACTGGGGTTGTTGCGATCGCAGGGTGTCGAGACGTCCACGCTCGTCCGGTTGGCCGAGCCGGTAACCCCGGCGTATGCGCGCGAATTGACGGAGCTCGTCTACGAGGCGAGCGGCGCCGGAATACGTGATCTTGGGCCGCCCGCCGTAATGCGGTCTGATCTGTCACGAGTCGACAACGCGGACGTTTTTGTATTCTTTCTCGAGTCCTACGGGGCGGTTAGCTGGGAGCGGGCGACGTTCGCGGACGCGCTCGAGCCGGTTCGTACCCAGCTCGGCGCGGCCATCGAGGAGACCGGTCGTCGGGTCGTGTCCGCCTACGTTGAGTCGACTACTTTTGGGGGTGAGTCGTGGTTGGCGCACATCAGTTTGCTCTCGGGGATAGAGGTGCGGGATCAGGGTACCAACGTGCGACTGATGGCTCAGGAGCGGGACACGATGGTCAAGGTCTTCGGTCGGGGTGGATACCGCACGATCGCGATCATGCCAGGCCTGCTCGTGGGGTGGCCGGAGGGGGCCTTTTACGGTTTTCAAGACATCTATAATCACGCCCGGCTCGATTATCGTGGGCCGTCGTTCGGGTGGTGGGATGTCAATGATCAGTTTGCTCTGGCCCGGGTTGATGCGGCCGAGATCGCGCCGCCCGACCGGCCACCGGCGTTCGTATTTTTTGCCACCATTACCACCCATGCTCCGTTTGTGCCCACTCCGCCATACCAACCCGACTGGGCACGTGTGCTGAGCACGACGCCCTATGACCCCGACGCCCTCGACCGTGCCTGGTCGGCGTGGCCGGACTGGACCAATCTCGGTCCAAGTTATCTTGAGGCCCTCGAGTATGCCTTCACCAATCTCAGCGGGTATCTGCGGCTGCGTGCGGATCGCGACCTCGTCATGGTGCTGGTAGGTGACCACCAACCACCCGCGCTGGTGAGTGGCGAAGGCGCGTCATGGGACGTGCCGGTCCATGTCATCTCCAATCGGTCCCCGGTGGTGGACCGCTTGATCGAAGAGCACGCGTTCAACGACGGACTGATGCCGACCGCTCCGAGTGTGGAGAGCATGGATGGGTTGCTCGGGATTCTGCTTGACGCCTTTGGGGATGTCCCGGTCGCGTCCGAATAGACCGGTCTGATGCGCGTAAGAAGGGGAAGACGCGCGGATGACCATGTCCGCCGGAGTGTAGCCGGATGACTCGTGTCTGGGATCTGCTGTGGGACTGGTCACCGGATCATCACATCGGGGGTGACTCGACCCAGAGACCCGCGATGATGCAGCGGCCCGCGACGGTGGCTGGCGTATTTGTCGGTCTTGGCCTGCTCTGGCTGAGCACCGTGTCGAGCGTATCGGCGCAGGTCACGTTGGACGTCATGACGTTCAACATCCGGACGGCGAATGGACGGGATGGTGCCAACGCGTGGCCGTTTCGCAAGGATATCGTCGTCGAGGCGATCGCCCAGGCCGCCCCCACCGTTGTCGGTCTACAGGAGGCGCTCGACGAGCAGATCGAGTATTTGGATGCCAAGCTCCCGGAGTATCGCTGGCTCGGGATCGATCGGGGGCTCAACGGCGGCATTGGGCTCAGCGAATACACGCCGATCTTCTATCGTTTTCGCGAACTCAGTCCCATCGCGTCTGGAAACTTCTGGCTTACGGCAACCCCAGATACCCCACCCGTGAGACGCGAGGAGAGGCCACGCCGACGGCGGTTTGGCGGTCGTATCGTGACCTGGGCCAGGTTCCACCATCGGGAAAGTGGTCGTCAGGTGTATGTATTCAACACCCACCTCACACTGCGACAGGGAGCCCGACAATACGACTCGGCCCAGCTGATCGCCGACCGGGTCGCGGCGCTCCCTGAAGGAACCGCGGTGATCGTTACCGGCGACTTCAACGCGAGCGCTGGCGATACCAAGACCTGGCGCATCGCCACGGGGCAAGGACTTCGCGACGCGTGGTTTGAGGCGGACACGCAGCGCGGGCCACCGTTTACCGCAAACGGGTTTGGTCCTCCGCCCAGTGATGAGGTCTGGCGGATCGATTGGATCCTCGTGGGTGGTCCGCTCGTGGTTCAGGCCGCCGAAACGGTCCTGTTCAACATCGACGGGCGCTACCCGTCAGATCACTATCCCGTGGCAGCCACCATCGTTCTCGAGTGATCTCACGACGATGCGAGGTCCCCTCTAAGGTCCCGTATGGTCGAAAACGGGGTGGTGTCCCGCACGGCGGAGCCGTCGAGCGTCGACCGGTGAGAGTCGGTGGTCGCGCGTGCCGCGGCTTGTAGACACCCAGCTTTCCACCGCCCGGTCACGTAGGCGGGTCAGGCTGGCCCCAACCAGGACACGCATCCCGGGCGAACGACGCGCAGCACTATCTTGCTTTCTCGGGAGGTGCCGCCCTGGCCCGGGGATCAGGGGGTGGGGCGCCGGCCCAGTCATTTTCCACGGCTTGAATGCGATGCCCCGCTCCGGGACGTTTGAAACGAATCACGTTGACGGGACACTAGAGATACCCGAGGGGGACGTCCAGGAGTACCCGCCTGCGTCGCAATTCTTCATATCGGGGTCCGATCGCCATGGGCTGGATGGAGGTGGTCAGGTCCACGTTGACTCGCAGCGGATCCGGTAGATACCGACGGCATTCACCGAATTCCGCCTCATACTCTGTATCGGGAAATTGTAGCCTGAGGGTGGACACGCCCGCGGCGTACTCGACGGCATACAGCGGATTCACGATCAGCGTGCCCGTTACATCGGTCGGTGTGGCGATATCAAGACGCGCCTCCGGCGGGGCGACTCCGCTGGCGACAATGGTGAGTGACGCTTCATCGCCTATCTGCTGGGCGGATCGATCTTGCGTGAGATCGATCGCCGCTTCCTCGAGGAGCGTGTCGAGGAGCTGTCGATCGCTATAGAACCGTGGACTATGAGCGTCGAATAGATCACGATACGCATCCGGGCTCAATGGATCCCCGGCTGAGAAGTTGTCTCCACGCGAGCTGTGCAAGTGTGGCAGTGCAAGCATCGCGTCTGGCCGAGCCACGCGAATCATCTCATCGGCACACAACCGCTTGTGCCAGATATAGGGGAAGGCGTCCATGAGGACCACCATCGAGAACTGGTTGGGACCAAAGGGTAGCGGCGCATCAGCGTTGCAACACACGGCCGCACAGCCAGGCGACGTGTAGCGCGTGGCAAGCCACAGCTTCCAGAAATGCAGGTCGGCGACGACGGTGTGGTCCCACCCCGTGGCAACGGGTTCGAGACCCGCACGTAACGCGCGCGTGAGGTGTCCCATGCCTCCACAGAGATCGAGACGTGGTCCGCCGCGGCTCGCGGTGCGGACACCGAGGGCGCGAATGAGCGCCTCGGCCGGGACAAACGTCGGATCCGAGAACCGATAGAGAAAGTAGGTCCCCTCGGCGTCCGGGCTCAGCACCGGCAGCAACTCACGGCAGGACGGGTACGGGCTAGTGGCTAACGTGTTGAATGCGGCGGTGCGCGCCGGGTCCAAACCGAGCACGGCCAGTAACGCGGCCTGGGTTTGGCCCGCCTCCAGAAGATGCATGGCTCGCCGTGTGTCGTCATTGGCGAGGAGGACCGGGATGCCGGCGATGATTGGAAACGCGCAACACTCGCAGCCCAGCACTCCGGATTCGATACCGGTCTCAGTGCTCACGAGCGCGTCGTTTTGGACGACATCAAAAGCGGTTCCGCAGAACGGGCATCGGAGCAGATCGAGCAGCGTCTCGTGCATGAATAATGTCGGACCCTTCAGTCAAGGTCGGCCCGCGCGTGAGGCCAAACGCTCCAGAAACGTATCACCCTGGGCTCCCACTGAGGCCCGACGGTAGTGCTCTCTCCCGAGGAGGCGGGGCGCGTCCTCGGCACCCACGAGCGCCAGTGCCCCATCCGCCATTTGTGTCTGATGGCATTCGAGCGCCCGAAGCTTTCGCATTGCGTATCGCGTCGTATCGACGACGAGGGTGGTGGGTCCGGGTTCTGACCCGAAAGCGTCGACGTCCGAGACGCCCAGGATGGCGGTTGGCGCCGGTAGGCCTCGCCTCGCGCTCACGGAAGCCGCGTGGTCAACCACGGCGCGCCCCACTCCAAGCGGCATGGTGACGTAGATGAGCACAGGGGCGGCGTCACCAAGACCAGCCACGGTGGCGGTGACCCGTTCGTGGACGGCCACGTGGTCTGGGTGCCAGTAGAGACCGTCGGCGTCAAACGTGATCACGACCTTGGCTG
>JAYZGM010000286.1:0-7411 GCA_036336225.1 Acidobacteriota bacterium
GGCGTGAACCGGCATTACGGCAATGATACCAGGGGGTAAATCCGTCAACGTTTGTCCTTGGTCGATCCGAGAATCCGACGAGAATGTAGAGGCGAGAAGAAGAGTTCTACGGACCTGCAGAACGGAAGGGTTTAGCTGCGATACCGGGAGCAGTCTATCTCGTATTTCTTTACTTTGTAGCTGATAATCCGTTCAGTTGAACGCAGCAGGGAGGCTGCTCGTATTCTATTACCCCGTGTCGCCTTGAGTGCGTCTTCGATCAAATCCTTCTCGTAGGCATTGACCGCATCACCCAACGAGAGACTCATGACCGTGCCCGATGCCTCGGCGGTCTGCAAAGATGGCGGGAGGTCGTGCGCATGGATGACATTTCCATCGCATACGAGGACGGCTCGTTCAAGAGCGTTTTCGAGCTCGCGGACATTACCTGGCCAGTGGTAGGCCATCAGCATGTCGATGGCCGGGGTGGAGATTCGCTTGACGCGTTTGCCGTGTTCGACGCTGTATCGTTCCAGGAAATGATCCGCGAGTAACAGCACATCGGTCTTTCGTTCGCGTAGAGGGGGGACAAAGATGGCGAAGACGTTTAAGCGGTAATGCAGATCTTCTCGAAACGTACCCGCCGCGATCGCCTTTTCGAGATCGGCATTGGTGGCCGCAATCAGTCTCACATCGACTTTGACTGCCTCGGTACCCCCGAGCCGTTCGAATTCACGTTCCTGTAGTACCCGGAGTAGCTTGACCTGTGTCGACGGGTTGAGGTCCCCGATCTCGTCAAGGAAGAGTGTGCCTTCCTGCGCGCGCTCGAATCTACCTTTCTTGCGAGATTGGGCGCCGGTGAAGGCCCCGCGCTCGTATCCGAATAGCTCAGATTCAATGAGTGAGTCGGGTAACGCCGCGCAGCTTACCTTGATGAACGGTTTTTTTGCGCGCGGTGAGTTGTAGTGGATGGCGTGAGCGATGAGCTCTTTGCCTGTCCCTGACTCGCCTCGTACCAGCACCGTCGTATTGGCACCCGCGACCTGGGCGACCTGGGCATACACCTGACGCATCGGGCTGCTTGTCCCGACGATGTTCGAGAAGTCGTAGCGGTGTTGTAGCTCCTCTCGAAGATGCACGTTCTCTTCGGTCAGACGCTGCCGTTCCGCATCAACCAGGTGGTTGACCCGAATCGCCTGCGCGATCATCGTTGCGACGACATCGAGAAACTTGACGTATCGCTGATAGTCCCGGCCGGTCTCGAACGGGAGATCGATGCTGACCGCGCCCACTGGTGTCTCGCGGGTAAAGATCGGGACGCAGATAAAACTGATGTCCCTCCGGTCGAGGTTTTTTCGGCGGCCTCGATTGAGAAACGTCGGTTCCTGGCTCGCCCGAGGAACGATGACCGGCTTCCCGCTCTCGACGACCCGGCCTGTGACCCCTTCGCCGATGTCATAACGGGCCGAGTGTCCGTCTGGCGTCAGCCCCTCCGATGCCTCCACGTGAAGCTTTCCGGAGTCCGGATGCAGCAGCGTGATGGAGCTACACACGACGCTGTCTCGCCGATTCAGTAGCTGGAGCACCCGTTGTAGCGACGCCCGGAGGCTTGACCCACCGGTCAAGGCACCGTTGACCTCGGTCAACGTTTGCAGGTGAGCGATATCGGTGGAGAGGCGTTCTTTGACCACGTACTCTGTGTCAAACGAGCTGGCAGTCAGTGATACAGGTCCGACTGCATTCGCGCGGCGTTGAATCCTGCCTGAGCTGCGTTGTTTCTCCGTCAAATACTGCCGGTGTTCTCCGTCGGCACGGCTTGTCAGCGAGGTTCATCGCCACTTTTGGTGCAATGCGGGACGTTGACCTCAGGCTGCTACGGCAGTGGCGTCGGGAGCTGGGTTTCGCCCATGAGATGTCGGTCAATTCCGGCGGCGGCACTCCGGCCCTCTGCGATTGCCCACACCACGAGGGACTGGCCCCGCTGCATATCCCCGGCCGTGAATACGCTATCGACACTGGTCATCCAGTTGCTATCTCGGGAGACGTTGCCACGTTCGGTGAGCTGCACACCGAGCTGGTCGAGCAATCCATCCTTCGTCGAACCGAGGAAGCCCATGGCGAGGAGTACGAGATCGACCTCGAGCTCGAACTCGCTATCTGGGATCGGCACAAACGCGACCCGCCCGTCCGTGTGGGTCATATCGACTTTTGTGGCATGGAGTGTTGTGACGTGTCCTCCGTCACCGGAGAAGCGATTGGTGGACACTGAGAATACCCGCTCACCGCCCTCTTCATGGGCGCCGGACACCCGGAACACCTGTGGCCACTCCGGCCAAGGGTTCGAGCCGTGGCGTTGCTCCGGGGGGCGCTCCAGGAGCTCGAACTGATGGATCGAACGCGCTCCTTGTCGGTGGGCGGTGCCAAGACAGTCGGCGCCAGTGTCGCCGCCACCGATAATGACGACTCGCTTGTCCTTGGCGGTGATGAAGTCGTCGTCGTCGATGACGTCGCCTTCGCATCGCCGGTTCTGAAGGGTCAGATACTCCATGGCGAAGTGGATACCCGAGAGGTCCCGACCCGGCACCTTGAGGTCTCTCGGGTGACCCGCGCCACCGGCGAGGAGCATCGCGTCGAACTGCTGTTTCAACGTGGTGGCGGGGAGTGTCGCCCCGACATCCGTGTTGGTCAGAAACACGATCCCCTCGGCTTCCATAATGGACAGGCGGCGGTCCAAGAACCGCTTTTCCATCTTGAATTCGGGGATGCCGTATCGGAGTAAGCCTCCAATTCGATCCGATCGTTCAAAGACGGTGACTTGGTGGCCAGCACGATTCAGCTGGGTGGCGGCGGCGAGTCCGGCTGGTCCGGAGCCGACAATCGCCACCTTTTTACCGGTTCGTGTTTCCGGAGGCTCCGGTTGGATGGTGCCGTCATCAAAACCGCGCTCGACGATCGCCAGTTCAATTGACTTGATCGTCACCGCGTCGCGATCGATGGCGAGGACGCACGATCCTTCACACGGGGCAGGACACAGACGCCCTGTCCACTCGGGAAAGTTATTGGTCTTGTGGAGCCGGTCGAGAGCCGGTTGCCATTTCGCGCGATAGACGAGGTCGTTCCAGTCAGGGATGAGGTTCCCGAGTGGGCACCCCTGATGACAGAACGGGATCCCGCAGTCCATACAGCGGGCACCTTGGGAGCGAAGGTCTGCCACGGCATACGGCAGATAGATCTCCCGCCAGTCGCGGACTCGTTGGTCGACGTCACGCGCCGGCTGTTTTTGCCGGTCGATCTCGATGAACCCCTTGAGTTTACCCATCGGCTCCTACGGTCCGCCTAGCAGCCCGTCGCAAAAGCCCCACTGCATTCGAGCGGCGCTGAATTCCACGTGGACGGCGTTGCTCCTCGGTCGAAATGCTCAATTTGCTCCCTCGTCCCGTCTTGCCAGCCGGGCTCAGCGCCACTCTCGGTGCGACGCGGGGTTTTGCCACGGGCTGCTAGACAGGTCCAGCCGGTCAACGGGGTCTCCGCGAACCCTTTAATCTAGTGCGTGGACAGCGGGTTGGCAACCTACCCGCGTGGTTGCAAGCCGGTTGTCAGTTGGTGCCGGTGCCGACCAGTTCGGCAAAACCGGGTTCGCGTGATTCGGCGCGGGCCTTGGCTTCGGCCAGTAGCACACGTTTGTAGTCTCGCGGCATGACTTTGACAAAAGAGGGCCGCAGGGTGTCCCACGCGTCCAATACCTCCTGGCCACAGCTACTTGCCGTATGGTCGACATGACGCGTGATCAGTAGGCGGACGAGTGTCGCGTCGTCCGTTTCGAGTTCTTCCAGATTGACCATGCCGCGATTACAGTGTGTGGCAAAGTTGCCGTCCCGGTCGAGCACATAGGCGATGCCCCCGCTCATCCCGGCGGCGAAGTTCCGGCCGGTTCGCCCAAGAATGACCACCCGACCGCCCGTCATGTATTCGCAACCGTGATCCCCGACACCCTCGACAACCGCGCTGACCCCGCTGTTTCGTACGGCGAATCGTTCGCCCGCCAGCCCGTGGACAAACGCCTCTCCGGCCGTGCCACCATACAAGGCGACATTGCCGATGACAATGTTGTCTTCCTCGATGAAGGTGGACGACCGGGGCGGGAATACGGCAAGACGTCCCCCTGACAATCCCTTGCCGAAGTAATCGTTGGCGTCACCTTCGATAGTGAGTGAGACGCCGTGGGGTACGAACGCACCAAAGCTCTGCCCCGCTGAGCCGGTAAAGCGAATGTCGATTGTGCCGTCAGGTAATCCATCTCGTCCCCACCGGCGGGTGATCTTGGAACCGAGCATTGTGCCAACCGTACGATTCACGTTCCGGATGGGCACGGTGAACGCGGTCGGTGTGCGATGTTCGATGGCTTCGGCGCACCGGTCGATCAACGTGTTGTCCAGAGCCTTGTCCAGGCCGTGGTCCTGGGGGCGGGTCTGTCGCCGTGCCACCGTGTCAGGTACATCCGGTTTGTGAAGAATCTGAGAGAGGTCGAGCCCTTTCGCCTTCCAGTGGTCCACGGCCTTGGCCGTGTTCAGGCAGTCGACCCGGCCGATCATGTCGTCGACGGTGCGGAACCCGAGCGCGGCCATGTGTTCACGGACTTCCTCGGCCACGAAGCGGAAGTAGTTCTCGACAAACTCGGGTCGTCCCGTGAAGTGTTTTCTGAGATCTGGATTCTGGGTTGCGATACCTACTGGACAGGTGTCCAGATGGCATACCCGCATCATGATGCAGCCGGACACGACGAGTGGCGCCGTCGAGAAGCCGTATTCTTCGGCACCAAGCAATGCCGCGATGACGACATCCCGGCCGGTCTTCAACTGTCCGTCGGTCTGAACAACGATCCGGTCACGCAGCCGATTGAGCACTAGCACCTGCTGCGTTTCGGCCAGCCCCAGCTCCCACGGGACTCCCGCGTGCTTGATGCTCGTCAGGGGTGAGGCCCCGGTGCCACCGTCATGACCTGAGATCAGCACCACGTCCGAGTGAGCCTTGGCGACTCCCGCCGCGACGGTCCCAACCCCAACCTCGGCCACTAGCTTGACGTGCACCCGTGCGTCAGGATTCGAGTTCTTGAGGTCGTGGATCAGCTGGGCGAGATCCTCAATCGAGTAAATATCGTGATGTGGGGGCGGTGAGATGAGCGGCACGCCCGGTGTCGAGTATCGGACTTTGGCGATCCACGGATACACCTTGAATCCGGGGAGCTGTCCACCTTCACCCGGTTTCGCACCCTGCGCCATCTTGATCTGCAGGTCGTCGGCGTTCACGAGATACTCGCTGGTGACGCCAAACCGACCCGACGCAACCTGTTTCACCGCGCTTCGACGGAGATCTCCGTTGTCATCCGGTTTGAATCGCGCCGGGTCCTCGCCTCCCTCACCCGTGTTCGACTTTCCCCCAAGTCGGTTCATGGCGATGGCGAGGGTCTCATGAGCTTCGGCGCTGATCGACCCGTAGGACATCGCGCCGGTTGAAAACCGCGCGAAGATCGCTTCCGCCGGCTCGACCTCGTCAATGGGGATGGGGGTTGAGGCTGGTTGCAATTCGAACAGACCTCGTAGCGTGGCGCGTTGTCGGCTCTGATCGTTGACCAGCGCCGCGTACTCCCGATAGATGTCAAACTGTCCACTCCGGGCCGCGTGCTGTAGCTTGTAGACGGTTTCCGGGTTGAACAGGTGGTATTCGCCATCCCGACGCCACTGATACTCGCCGCCGTTATCAAGCTCGCCATCTTCGTCACCGCGAACCGGGAAGGCTCGTTGGTGTCGGCGTCGGACTTCGTCGGCGACCGTCTCGATCCCGATGCCCCCGATGCGTGACGCGGTCCACGTGAAGTATCTGTCGATAAACGCTTTGTTAAGCCCGACGGCCTCGAAGATCTGCGCTCCTCGATAGCTTTGCAGTGTCGAGATTCCCATTTTTGACATCACCTTCAGCACGCCCTTGGTCAGCGCGAGAATGTGATGACGGATGCCTTGTGGCGGGTCGATGTCGGTGATTTCACCGTTACAGATCAGTTCCTCGATGGTCTCAAACGACAGATAGGGGTTGACCGCCCCGGCGCCGTATCCGAGGAGAAGTGCCATGTGATGCACTTCCCGGGCTTCCCCCGATTCAACGACGAGTCCGCATCGTGTGCGCGTGCCTTCCCGAACGAGGTGATGGTGCACCCCGGCCGTGGCGAGAAGACTCGGAATCGGTGCGTGAGTGGCATCGACCCCGCGGTCGGAGAGGACGATGATCGTATTGCCGTCCGCGACCGCCGCGCTCGCCTCTTGACACAGCGCATTCATGGCGCATTCAAGACCGCTGGCTCCCTCGTTTGGGGGAAATAGCATCGACAGTGTCGTGGCGCGCAGTGTCGGGTCCTCGTGGTGGCGGATGCGGCCCAGTTCCTCATTATTGAGAATGGGATACTCGATTCGGATCTGATGACATGACTCGGGCTCCGGCTTGAGCAGATTGCGCTCCGGACCCAAGGTCGAGCTCATGTCCGTCACCAGTTCCTCGCGGATGGCATCTAACGGTGGGTTGGTGACCTGGGCAAACAGCTGTTTGAAGTAGTCGTAGAGGAGTCGTGGACGGTCCGAGAGCACCGCGAGCGCCGTATCGGTGCCCATCGACCCGATGGGTTCAAAGCCATTCGCCGCCATCGGTCCTAACAGGAGCCGGAGATCTTCTTCCGTGTAGCCAAAAGCCCGTTGCCGTCGCAGAATCGACTCGTGGTCGGCGGGCGGACGATCGGGTGGGGCCGGCAGGTCTCCGAGATGAGTGACCTGCGTATCCAGCCACTGCTGATACGGGTGTGCAGCAGCCAACCCGGACTTGATCTCCGCATCGTCGATGATCCGCCCTTGGGCGGTATCCACCAGGAAAATCCGTCCCGGATGCAAACGCTCCTTGACGAGGACGTTCTCAGCCGGGATATCAAGCACACCGACCTCGGAGGCCATGATGACCAGGTCGTCCTTGGTCACGTAGTACCGAGATGGTCGGAGTCCATTGCGGTCGAGTACAGCGCCGACCACGGTTCCATCGGTGAAGGCAATTGATGCGGGGCCGTCCCACGGCTCCATCAATGAGGAGTGATACTCATAGAACGCGCGTCGGTCTGCCGCCATAGACTCGTGCTTCTGCCATGGCTCAGGGATCATCATTAGGATCGCGTGTGGCAATGATCGTCCGGTCATTACCAGGAACTCGAGCACGTTATCGAATGTCGCGGTATCGCTCTGGCCTTCCCGGATGACGGGAAAGAGTTTGTCCAAATCCTCGCCAAACTCGTCCGACCGACACAACGCCTCGCGAGCTCGCATCCAGTTGATATTGCCACGCAGCGTATTGATCTCTCCGTTGTGTGCGATGTAGCGGTAGGGATGCGCGAGGGGCCAAG
>JAYZGM010000287.1:0-6378 GCA_036336225.1 Acidobacteriota bacterium
GAAAGGCTTGCACGATGCGATGTCCGGCCAGCGCCTCCACCGCCAAATGCGACAGTTGCTCATGCTCTTCTTGCCCGCGTCGAGTCGTCCGCCGCACACGCTGTCCGAGACGTATGAGCGGATACACCACCAGCGGCGCGCCGGTCATACACACCAGGGCCAGCCGCGCATCCCTGTACAACAGCAAACCGGCAAAGGCCACCAGCGCCAACGATTCTCGGAGGAGATCGCCAAAAGTCTCCGAGACCACCTGTTGGACCCGGCTGACGTCGTTGGTGATACGCGAGAGAAGACGTCCCGTAGCCCGCCTTCCAAAAAACACCGTCGATTGTCCGAGAATATGCCTAAACAGCTCCGTGCGCAGATCGTGCACCACTCGTTGCCCGGCGTCGGCCATGAGATAGACAGAGAAGTACGCGCCGCCCCCCTTGACAACATAGAGACCGATGATGGCGCCGCAGATCAGAGCGACCTGATCCCCTTGAGGCAGGAGGTCATCGAAGATGGGTTCGACGAGATAGGCCAGCCCGCCAGACGCAAGCGCATACAGGAGCATGGCCGGCAGCGCAGCGATGATGCGCGTCTGGTGGGGAATGGCGAAACGAAGTAGTCGTACCAATGGACTCACGGTGCCGATGTCCGTTCCGCCTACCCGAACCCGTGGGGATGAGACTCGTGCCAGCGCCATGCCGTGGCAACCACGTCCTCGAGCGCGGTATACGCCGGCTGCCAATCAAGCTCGTCGCGAACTCGTCGGGCCGCCGCGTACAATACGGAGGGGTCGCCGGGACGGCGTGGCGCCCGCGTACTCGGCACCGGTCGGCCCATGACACGCTCGACCGTCTGGATGACCTGTCGGACCGAATGCGGCGTGCCGGTGCCCAGGTTGTAGACGCGGGCGACGTCGTCACCGGAATCAAGGGCGTCAAGGGCCCGGAGATGGCCATTCGCCAGATCGCACACATGGACGTAGTCCCGCTCGCAGGTCCCATCCGCAGTCGGATAGTCGTCGCCAAACACTTGGAGCGGGTCGGCCCCACCAGCCGCCGCGATCGCCCGAGGAATCAGATGAATCTCCGGGGCGTGGTCTTCGCCGATGTCCCCCTCGGGGTCAGCGCCCGCGGCGTTGAAATAGCGCAACGCAATCGACCGGATCCCATAGGCTCGCCCGTAGTGCCGCAGGGCTCGCTCGACCGCGAGCTTTGTGTCGCCATAGGCGTTGATCGGATCGGTCGCATGGGTCTCGTCGAGGGGCGTGGTCATCGGATTGCCGTAGACCGCGCAGGTCGATGACACGACACATCGTGTGACTCCTTCGAACACCATCGCATCGAGCACCGAGAGGGCCCCTCGCACGTTGTGGTCGTAATAACGCGCCGGTTCACGCACCGACTCGCCCACCGACAACAAGGCGGCGAAGTGCATGACGGCCGTGATGGCGTGGTCATGCAACGCAGCCCGGACCGTCGCGGTATCGCGAACATCTCCCTCGACCAACGTCACATTTTCAATCGCCGCACGATGCCCAGCGCTGAGGTTATCGAACACCACCACCGCGTGACCAGCCGCGCGCAGCGCTCTGACCGCGTGACTCCCAATATAGCCGGCCCCGCCGGTGACGAGCACGGTACCCAATTTAACCGCCCGTCGTGGGCGCTCCACCATAATCGAACAGCGATGAATCCCGGCTGATTGGTGTTGCTTTTCGGTCAAGAATGCCCAACGTGCTCCCTTGTCTTGTTTGGCCAGCCGGGCTCACCGTCGCGTTCGGTGCGACACGGGGCTTCCCCACGGGTGGCGGCACTAGCGCCCAATCGAGTGGTAGTCGAAGCCGAGTGTTTTCATTTCTTCCGCATCGAAGAGATTCCGTCCGTCAAACACGAGTGGCGACCGCATCAGCTCGCGCATCCGCGCAAAATCAGGTTCGCGAAACTCGTTCCACTCGGTGAGGATACACAGCGCATCGACCCGTTTGAGGGCGTCGTAGCCGTTGGCCGCCAGTGACACCTGCGAGCCAAAGATGGTCCGCGCGGCGCGGTGTGCCTGCGGATCGTAGGCCGTCACCCGTCCTCCAGCCTCCAACAACGCATTCACCATCACGATCGCCGGCGCCTCCCGCATGTCATCGGTTCGCGGCTTGAAGGAGAGTCCCCAGATCGCAATCCGCTTGCCTTTGACCGAGCCCAACACGTCGATCATCTTCTCGAAGAGTCGGCGCTTCTGGCTCGCGTTGACCGTTTCGACGGCCTCGAGAATCCGAAAGCGATAGGCCACATCCTTGGCGGAACGGACCAAGGCTTTGACATCTTTGGGGAAACAGCTACCTCCATACCCGATACCAGGAAACAAAAACGATGGTCCGATCCGTCGGTCGGACGCCACAACGCGACGAACGTCGTCCACGTTCGCCCCAACTCGCTCACACACGTTGGCGATCTCGTTCATGAATGACACGCGGGTAGCGAGCATGGCGTTGGCCGCATACTTGCTCAGCTCGGCGCTCGCGCAGTCCATGACCGCGATCGGGGCCCCGGTTCGGGTGAACGGTTTGTACAGCGCACGCATGAGCTTGACCGCACGGGCATCCTCGGCACCGAGCACAACGCGATCCGGTTTGAGAAAGTCATCAACCGCGGACCCTTGTTTGAGAAACTCGGGGTTGCTCACCACACTGCATGGCTCGTCGGTTTCCTCGGAGATGACCTCGCGGACCCGTTGAGACGTGCCCACCGGCACCGTGCTCTTCACCACAACCACCGTGTATCCACGCAAAGCTTGAGCCACGCTACGGGCGGCATCCACGACATATTGAACGTCGGCCGCGCCGTCCTCGTCGGGTGGGGTGCCCACCGCGATGAACACTAACTCGCTCTGACGGACGGCACGTGGGAGCGCGGTGCTGAACACCAAACGCCCCGTGCGCTGATTCCGCTGGACCAGTTCCTCGAGCCCAGGTTCGTAAATCGGTACGCTCCCCCGACGGAGCGAACGGATCTTCCGCTGATTAACGTCGATACAGACGACATCGTTCCCCGTCTCCGCGAGACACGCCCCCACCACGAGTCCGACATACCCGGTACCGACAATAGTAATTTTCATAGATTCCGTTTGCAGTCGGCCTCCCGTTAGCCTTTCATCACGCTATCAACTCGACGGCTCAAAGCCGACAACCGTAGCATCGCGACATATCCACTGTCAAGATGTTGACCCATAAGGATTTGTGCGATTCAACAAGCGCGCCGCATGTCTCTCCATGTGCTACGATAGCGGGCATTCAATGGTGCGTACCCCACCGTCCGCGCACACGGTGATCGCACCAGCAGCCTACCACTTGTGCGGGTTCTCATCGACTATCGCTCCGCGCTTCGGAACCCCTCTGGCGTCGGACTTTGGGTCTCCAAGCTAGTCGAAGCGCTAGCCGAGGCCTCTGGCCCCGGGACCCCAGACGTCACGGTTTTCAGCAGCTCCTGGAAGGACCGGCTCTCACCACGGCTGTTACCGACCGGGGTGACCACGATCGACCGCCGGGTGCCGGTGCGTGTCCTGAACTGGCTGTGGCATCGATACGAGTGGCCTACCGTCGAGGCACTCACGCAACAGGAATTCGATGTTGTGCATTCGCCGACGCCGCTCTTGATCCCGAGTCGCAGGGCGGCGAAGGTAGTGACCATTCACGACCTCGACTTCTTGACACATCCGGCCCACACCACGCGTGAAATCCGTCGGGACTATCCCAGCTTGGCCCGAGCCCACGCGCACCGCGCCCACGCCGTCGTGGTTCCATCTCACTACACCGCGGATCGGGTCGCGAAGCGATTCGGTCTGCCACGCGACCGGATCACCGTGTGTCCCAACGGACGCCCCGACTGGCCGGACCGTACACGCCCCACGGCGGGCCGCCACCTCCTCTTCGTCGGGACCATCGGCCGTCGAAAGAACGTCGATGGGCTGCTCTCGGCTTATGCGGCGCTCCGCGCAGCCCGGGCGAACACCCCACCACTCGTACTGGTGGGTCGTCCCGACACCGGGGCCAACGTGACGCTCGAGCGTCTCCAACGATCGCCCTTGGCCGGTCATGTCAACGTGACGGGCTATGTGGATACACCGCGGCTACGGGCGCTGTATGAGGAGGCCGTGATGGTCGTTATGCCTTCGCTCGACGAGGGGTTTGGCATACCCGCGCTTGAAGGTATGACCACCGGAGTGCCCGTAGTGGCGGCCGATCGCGGCGCGCTCCCCGAGGTCGTCGGCGACGCCGGCATCCTGGTCGACCCGTCTAACATCGCAGCGCTCACCGACGCCATGCGGCGGATCCTTGACGATGAGTCGCTCCGCCGGCGGCTGTCAATCGCCGGGCGTGAGCGGTCGGCACGATTTACATGGCGCTCATCCGCGGCGACACTGAACGAGGCCTACACCCGAGCCCTCGTGTCCCGTAACCGTGGTTCGTAGCAAACGACGGTGACAGGACCCTAAACGCCAAGGATCCAGACTGGGAACCCATGCACATCGGCATTGATGCGCGCGAGTTGGTCGGACAGCGCACCGGCGTCGGACGCTATCTGGCTAACCTGTGTGCCGAGTGGAGAGGCACACCCGATCGCCATCGGTTCACACTTTTCGCCCACACCCCAGGACATGACCTCGCCGCACTCGGCGACCCGTTTCTTGACGGCCCAGCGGGGCGGTTCCGCTATCACCCCATCCCCGGCAACGGTGGGAGTGGATGGGAACAAGGCGCGCTCGCGCGTGCACTCGCGCACGCCCCCCCCGATGTCTTGTTTGCGCCCGCCTACACCGCCCCACTCACCACCCGCGTCCCAGTTGTTCTGACAATTCACGACATCAGCTTCATCACCCATCCCGAGTGGTTTTCGTGGCGTGAGGGCCTGCGTCGCCGCTGGCTGACCCGGCTAGCCGCTCAACGAGCGACCCGGGTCATCGCCGTATCGGACTTCACACGACAGGAGGTCTGTCGCACCTTGGGTCTCTCGACAACGGCGGTGTCGGTGGTATGGTCCGGTATTCACCGCCCACCCGCTATCCATGCGGTCTCACGCGAACCGATCGTGCTTTTTGTGGGGTCGATCTTCAATCGCCGCCATATTCCGGAGCTGATCCGCGCGTTCGCCCTGGTTACCAGAAGAGTGCCGCTGGCCCGTCTGGTGCTGGTTGGCGACAATCGGAGCTTCCCGTTTGTGGATCCGGCGCGGCTCGCCGCCCGGGCGGGCCTCGCCGACCGGATTCGCGTCACCTCCTATGTTGATGAGACCGAGCTTGCGCGGCTCTACGAGACGGCGAAGGTGTTTGTCTTTCTCTCGGAGTATGAAGGTTTTGGGCTGCCGCCGCTTGAAGCCATGGCGGCCGGGATTCCTGTCGTCGTCGGTGACACCCCGGTGGCGCGCGAGCTCTATGCCGACGCCGCCAGACGCGTGCCCGTCGACGACACCGCCGCGATCGCCGATGCCCTCACGACGCTGCTCGTCGACGAGGCCGCTGGAGCCAGGCTGCACCGCGCCGCCTCCATTCGGATGGCTCGGTTCACGTGGTCACGTGCCGCGCGCGAGACATTGACCATCCTCGAGCACGCCGGAGTTCGTGAATGAGCGAGCTGGCCATCGTGATCGTCAGCTACAACGCCCGCGCCGATTTGGAGGCCTGTCTCGACTCAGTGACGGCGCACCCCCCGAGGCACTCGTATGAGATCGTTGTGGTGGACAACGCGTCGCACGACGGCAGTGCCGACGCCGTTCGACGCGGATGGCCGGCGATCACCGTCATCGATGTCGGGGACAACATCGGGTTTTCGCGAGCCACCAACCTCGGGATTCAGGCCACCGACAGCCGCCTCATTCTGTTGCTCAACAGCGACACCGTCGTGCCCGCAGATGCCCTCGACCGGCTGGTGAGTCGGCTGGAGGCGCGGCTCGACGCCGCCGTCATCGGTCCGCGTCTCGTCGACAGCGACGGCGCACTCGAGATCTCCTTCGGGGCCATGTTGTCGCCGTGGGCCGAACTCGTTCAAAAATGTCTCGTCCGCGGACATGCCGCGGGCCTCCCTGGCATCACGGGATTGGCCGTCCGACGCGCCCGAACGGAGCGCACCGTCGACTGGGTCAGCGGTGCCTGTCTGCTCGTGCGTCGGGTCGATGCCGTCGCGGCCGGCTTGCTCGATGAGCTCTTCTTTCTTTATGGTGAAGACGTCGATTTTTGTCACGCGATCCGACAACTAGGTCGATCCGTCGTGTTCACGCCAGCCGCCGAAGTCGTACATCAACGTGGTCGGTCCGGACGATATGCGCCCGCGGCCACCGCAGCCGCATATCGTCGCAGTCAGCTGGCGTTCTATCGGAAGCACCACCCGCGCTGGCTTCCCGT
>JAYZGM010000288.1:0-8058 GCA_036336225.1 Acidobacteriota bacterium
TGGAAACTGGCTCGGGGCGCCATCCGTGGGGGTCTGACCCGAGAGCATCGCGCGGGCAACGAGACGACGCAGTGTCCCCGGCACGCGGTGATAGTGGAACGGAAGCCGTGTATAGAGCGGACGCTGCTGCGTGTGATAGCGCTCGGTGGGCACATAACGTTGCCACGCGTCCCAGTCGTATCGCAGATACCCTTGGCCCCCGTCGACAGACACGAGCGGAAGGCGCTGGTCTTCGACCGTGCCCCACACGATGACGTCACCCGGGAGGACTTCCCTTGGGACGGCAACGGATGCTGGGGGCAAGGGCACGTGCGAGCCGGCGTCCTCGCGATACCAGGAGGGCCGATAGGCCGGCGCGACCTCGATCTGCGCGACGGGCGCTGCGATGCTCAAGAGAGGGTCATGATGCCGCCGAGTGTCGGATGACGTTGGCCACGCGGGTCGGCACCTCCTCGGGCAGTTCCGGGTAAATTGGGAGTGTCACCACGCGTTGCGCCATCGTCTCGGCGTGGGGAAAGTCACCGGGTCGACCACCGAGGTCAGCGTAGCAGGGCTGCAGATGCATTGGGATAGGGTAGTGTCGCCCACTCTGGATCCCGGCGGTGGCCAGCGCCTGTTGAAGTCGGTCTGGATCGGTCGTCTGGACCGCGAAGAGGTGATAGACGTGGCTCGCGTAGGGCATGACCGTCGGGCCGCTGACCGGGCAGTCGGCCAGGTGCTCATCGTAAAGGCCAGCCAGCCGCTGTCGCGTGTTGGTCCACGCGGGCAGATGACGGAGCTTGACCCGAAGAATGGCGCCCTGCAGACCGTCCATCCGATAGTTAAAGGCGTGCCGATCGTGACGATACCGCTCCGTTTCAGCCCAGTTTCGGAGCGACCTGACAGTGGCGGCCAACGATTCGTCGTTGGTGAGGACTATGCCACCTTCACCATAGGCGCCGAGATTCTTGCCGGGATAGAAGCTAAAACACCCGAGATCTCCTAGGCCTCCGACTCTTTGTCCCCGATATTCGGCACCATGCGCTTGCGACGCGTCCTCAATCACGACCACCCCGCGGTTCCGAGCCACCTCCAGTATCGGGTCAAGGTCGGCCGGTTGACCATAGAGATGAACCGGGATGATTGCCTTGGTCCGCGGGGTGATCGCATCGGCGATCTGACTCACATCCATTGTGGAGGCGCGAGGGTCGATGTCGACAAACACCGGTGTGGCGCCAACATAGCGAATGGCCGCCACAGTGGCAATGAACGTGAACGGGACGGTGATTACGTCGTTGCCCGGCCCGACGCCGGCGGCGAGGAGAGAAAGATGGAGTGCGCTGGTCCCCGAGTTCACGGCCACCCCGCATTTGGCACCGGAGTACTCGGCGAACTCCTGTTCGAAGCGAGCGACCTCTGGTCCCAGTGCGAAGCGCCCGGTCGCAAGCACTTCTGAGATCGCCTCGTCGATTTCCGTCTTGATGGAGGCGTATTGTGCCTGGAGGTCGACCATCGGGATCATGAGTTATCCTCGAGTGGCGCGATTTCCACTAGGGCACCCTGGTTGGCCATGGACTCGGTGGCCGCTTCCAGAATCCGTACGACACGCAGTCCGGCCTCGGCGTTCGTGACCGGTTCTCGTCCGGTGTCGATGGCCCCGAGGAAGTCGCTGGCGGCAACGGTCAACGCCTCGGTCGTTTCGAGCTGTGGCGCCCACATGTCGCCGGTCCGATAGCTCACCAGCATCTCGTAGCGGTCTTCCGGTCTCGGATCCACGGAAATGCCTTTGTCATACACCCGTACCTTCTCACTGGGTTCCAAATCGTCATAGACGATCATCCGTCGGTCGCCACCGATCAACGTCCGTCGTCTCGCCCGTGGCGCCGTGAGACGCGTGCCGGGTGTCACCAACCACTCGGGCGGGCACCCCGGCGACGATCGCATGTGGGGCCACGTCTCGGGTGACGACGGCTCCCGCGCCCACGAGGGCGCCCTCGCCGATGGTCACACCGCCGAGGATGGTCGCGTTACTGCCGATTGAGGCTCGCGCCCGCGCCCGCGTTGGGGACTCTTGCCAGTCGGTCGCGGTCTGTAGCACGCCGTCAGTCGTCGTCGCTCGTGGATAGAGATCGTTCGTGAACATGACGCCGTGCCCGACGAACACCTCATCGTCGATCGTGACGTCGGAGCAAATGAAGGTGTTCGATGAAATCTTGCAACGGGCTCCCACCGATGCCTGCTTCTGGATCTCGGCAAACGTGCCGAGCTTGGTCGCGTTCCGAACCGTGCAGCCATACAGATTCACGAGATGAGGGTGACGAATCTCGACCCCCTCCCCGAGCTGCACGTCGTCGGCAATCATGTCGTGGGCCCTCAGCCAAGCGTTCGAGTCAGCAAGTGGCCATTATTGTGCGCCCTGGCCGTCTGCTGGCCCTAGATCGTGTATCTCGAACCCGTGGTGGGCCATCAAAGAGCCTGCGACTCTGCCCGGTGCAGATGGCTGAACCCAAAGCAACAAAGGAGGATATCACGTGCGTGGTATACTCCTATCATCCCATCGAGCGACCGTTGGCACACGAGCCTTTTCCCGAGTCACCCCCCCCGTCTAACCGTCGAATCACGGTCATTCAAGACGAGCTGTCTGGTTCGGGCCAGTCGGCCCTGGGACGCTACGCAACCCTTTTTGTAGGGCAACGGGGGCTGTGGCCCCTGATTCGGTATGAGGTGGTCGTGCTGCTCTGCTCGTGGGTGCCGGGTGGGCTTGGCTTCTGGTTACGGTCAAAGCTATATCCGCTGTTGCTGGGGCGGGTCGGACGCAACGTCATGTTCGGACGCAATGTCTTGCTCCGACATCCGAACAAGATCTTCATCGGCGACGATGTCGCCATTGACGATAACTGCTGTCTGGATGCGAAGGGGACCGACAATCGGGGCATCACAATCGGGAGCGGCGCCTTTATCGGCCGGAACACGATCCTGAGCTGCAAGAACGGCGACATCGAGGTCGACGAGCGGGCTAACATCGGTTTCAATTGCGAGATTTTTTCGGGCGGGCGCGTCCGGTTGGGGAAGAACACCCTGGTTGCCGCGTATACCTATCTTGTTGGAGGGGATCACCTCCATGATCGCACCGACGTCCCGGTGCTTGATCAGGGACGGGTGGCGAAAGGTATTGAGGTAGACGACAACGTGTGGCTCGGAGCCCACGTGGTCATCGCCGACGGTGCGCACGTGGGTCGTGACGCCATCATTGGGGCTGGAGCGGTTGTCCGTGGAGAGATCCCGCCGTTCCAGATCGCGGCGGGCGTACCGGCGCGGGTAATTCGGGACCGACGCCAGACACCGACGGATTAGCGTCCCGACCCCGTGTTCGCAGCATGATCCGAAGGCGGGGCATCACGACTGATGGTTTGATCCGTGCGTGCGATCTGGATGACGGTTATTCAATCCGTCTCACGATGAACCGACCGAACGGTCGTACCACGCCGTTGGTCGAGATCGGTGGCCCCCTGGATCAGCGATATCGGCGCCTGTGGCATTATGTCGGCGTCGTCCGACTCGTAGGTCGCGCCGCTGTCGGTGCCCGCGTCCCAAGGAAAGAGTTCGTAGACCACCTCGTTCAGCCATTGCCCGTTGGCGAATAGCGGGACCCCCGACACGCCGACGAACCAGTCTGGGCTGGGAGCGACCATCGTGACCAGCGTCAGAAAAGGAAACGGCGAGGTCACGTCGAACTCGACCGACTCCGTGCCGGGTGAGACGGGTAGTCCGCCCCCTCGGATCAGCGTGTCGGCAATCCCGGCCGACTGAGCCGCCGCGATCTCATCGTCGAGAGGGGAGACGCTCCCTTCTTCAGACATCCGCTCAATCCCCGCTGAGGCGATGGCGCCACCATCCCAAAAACGGACGGTGCCGATGTGGGTGGCCCCGATGAGCTGTGAGAAATGCGGGTTGTCCGGAAAGTCGATCGGGTGGGTTGCGGCGCTCCAGTCCGTCTCGAAAACAGCGACATACCGCGCTTGGGGTTCGGTGGGAAGCTGCGGACCCGGTGCGGGCGACGGAGGCGAGGGTGGGGGCGGTAAGGCCGTCCGGAAATGTGAGAACGGAGACCACGAGCCGTAGGCCCCGTCGAGAAAGGCGCGGGCACGCCAGCGGTAGTCCGTATCTACCTTCAACGGTGATTCCACGGCATAGGTCGTTGCCCCCTGCATCACCATCGGGACGTCGCCGGTCTCGATGAGAACTGAGCCGCTTCCATCCGCGGCGATCTCCCAAAGCGCGAACCCCAGGTTGAGACCCATCACCTCGACGAAACGTCCCATTGGTCCGGTGACCGCCAGTACAGGCACGGTTCCCTCAAGCGGCCGTCCGTCCACCGGCGCATCGGGAATCGGAGACGTGACTTTGAGGGTCGAGGTCGCCGATGCAGTCGCGAATTGACCGAACGTTGCCCCTTGCTCCAACGAGGCCGCGGCGCGTGAGATGGTGTCCGGGGTGATGCTTGGTTATGTCGGCGTCGACGGTGGGTCGTCGCCACAGCTCACGGCGAGCAGGCTCACGAGCATCCACCCGTGTCTTCGCAAACCGGTCTGCATCACCCTCTCCATACGCTCGAATCGTCTCTCGGGCGACTCTCTGTCTCCTACCCGGCCCGGGCGCGAGCACGGTCGCCCAACATCATCGGCCAGCCAGCGAGGGTCCCGACGACACCACCTCGAACCTGTGTAGTCGGCCGAGCGGTCCAATTCCCCGCTGACCGTGCGGTTAGGGAGCGATAGGAACCAGACGCCAGCCGTCTGTTTCGCTGAATTCGCGGGCGGCGAAACACCAGATCACCAGTCGTTTTCGCTCCCAATAGTTGGCATCGGCCTGCGCTCGGCGTAGCAGGTTGACGCGAGCTGGCGTGGCCCCGGATCCCCGAACGGCGACCAAGTCCACCGGGAGACCAAGCTCGAAGGCCAGCTGGTCGGGGAGTCCCGCCCCGGTGGCGTGCATGTCATCTCCGACGTGGAAGACGAGGTTGTGACTGTCACCCAACAAGACGATAGGGCTGTTTGGGTCGGGGGAGACCTGCGCACGGCGTCTTCCGTTGCCCGCGACGACGCCACGAAGCCGGAGCTCCTCCCGAGTCGGTGTGTCGCTCGTGGCTGGCGTCAGGTCGCCGACGATAGTCACGCTATACCAGCTCGCCGCGAACGGCTCGGTGTCGAGCGTGTCGTACCACGACCGGGCGCGGACGTTGACCGCAATCGCGGCGGCGGCCGTCGTGCAACCACTGCCCGACCAGTGTGTATCGGTGCGGCAGTAGAGTGGCCCCTCGGAATGAAACCGCTCGGTGATGAAGTGGTCGGTGAGATCGAGCACATCGATGCCGTTGGCGCGGAGCAGCACGTAGAGCTCCTCGAGGGCTGGATCCAGACGGGGCACCGGAATCGGAATCTGCAATCGGTCCGAGATCTTCTCCGGAAAGACAATCGCCTTGGGAGGGACCGGGACCATCAAGAGATCGACATCGTGTTCGCGGAGTTGTCGCGCAAAATCGAGGATTGCCGGCACAGGGTCGGCGTCTTCAGAACGCCGGGCTTGAGAGACGTTGGCCGCCTCTGGACCCCAGAATCGGCTCAGGCTGACGTGTCGGAGCTCCGGTCCAAAAAAGAGCCACCCGTCTAACCCGGGCACCGCGATTTGGTCAGCGTCTTGCGCCTGCTGAGAGAGATGGGCAAGCTCGGCTCGAAAGTCTGGAAGAAGACGGCTGAGATCGGGTCCGCGACAGCCGCTGGCGATGACGATGGTGATCAAGGACCCAAGCAGGCCGAATGTGGCGCGTATCTTCATGGTACGAGTTGGCCCCACCAAGGTTCCGCGAACATGACGTCGCCCTCGACCAGCTCGGCGCGAGTGACTCCATCACGCTCCGCGGCGACGTCCGCCCAAGGACCAAGGCTCATGGTGACAGTTTGCCCGACGACCAAGGTGGCAGCTTCCGTCCAGACATTGTCTTCCATGCTGGAGAGATAGACGAGGGCCGTACGACCCTCGAGACTGATGGTTTCGCTCGTGAGGTCAGCCAGCTCGATGGCCACGATGTGGTCTCGGTAGGGTACGGTGCCCGGCCTTGGGACCGGCGCTCGGCGCCGGACGAGCCCGGTCACGCGCAGTTGCTGACCCGGGCGTGGCGTGAGGACCGAGGCGGCTGGCTCAGCGGGGATGACGTCCAACGAGACAATCCGCCAATCGCCCTGACTCAGTTCTCGAGTGGCAAACTGATAGACCACGATTCGTTTGTTTCGAAGACGATCCTGCCCGCGGGTCAGCTCGCGTGCGAGCGCGGTTCGTGTCGCAAACGCGCCGTCATCGTTCCGGGTGAGGCGATCAACGGGGCGCTGGAGGGCGAGGCTGAGTTGCTCCGCCAACCCGGCCCCGCCGCCCCATCCCATGCTCTCCAGCGAGTAGATATTGCTGAAGCTGTCACCAAGGAGGAGGAGGTCCGCTCCCCGGTCCGGCTGCCACGGCTCGTCATCGGTCGTGAGGACCTGCTCCACGATCACGGTCTCGGGGCGGACCGCCGAGATACGTGAGAGATTCAGGAGCTCGACGGTGTCGCCGTAGTTCGAGACTGAGGTTGCTCGCGTTGTGAACTGTCGTGCCTGTACGGGCGACGTCAGACCGGCTTGGGTCAAGAATTGAGCGAGCTCGTGGCCGACCCGCGCCACCGTCTCCGGTCGCCAGTGGGTATCGGTGGACAAATACACGGCGTCGGTGCGGGCTAGCTCGGCCAGGACGTCGGCGGGGTCGAAGACGAGCACTCCGGCTGCGCGCAGGTCCTTCACGAATCGATCGAACGAGGCATTACGAATTGGTCCCGGTCCGCCACCTCGGGACAGACGGTCAGGCTGAACCGACGGCTTGACCGGGGTCGGCATCACGACAAGGTGGATGTTGCGTTCGGCCAGATCCGCATGGAACTCGAGCAGCGCGGCGCGCGGGTCCGGTTGTGGGGCGTCCCTCAAGCTGTCGCCTGAGCTCGAGCGCCGAGCAAGCTGATCGGCCTCGAGGAAGCCTGGGCCAACGACGTGTTGGAGGTCGGGACCGTAAAAGAGCCACCCGTCTCGCCCCGTATAGACCCGCGCATTGCCGGTGCCGAGGGTACGGGTGAGTACGCGCTGGACCATCGGTCTGACATACCGCGCGAGCAGCGCCTCATTGTCGATCCGATCGGCGAGGTGGTCGATGGCGTCGAGCAGGAGACGATTGCGCACCCGAGCACCCGTCACGACCGACCGCAGTGACAGGGCCGCTGCGATTTCGTCCGGGCGCGCGTCGGTCAGGGGTGGCCACACGACGCTCGGGTCGATCACGAGCTGGAGAACCGGCACCACGCTGACGAGCGCGACGCAACAGGCCACCAAGGTCATGGCGACCGGGCGCCGGACGGTCGTGTGACCCACCTCGGCGTGTGCCTGACGGAGCCGTGCGTCCTGAGTGGGTGTCGTCGAGGGCTCCGATGGTAGCGGTGTCATCAGAAGATGAAGTAGATGAACGGGTTGTAGGCCTGCGTCGACAGTAACGCCAGCGCGCACCCCAACGCGGCGACGACCGCGCCGGCTCGCGGAATGGTGAGCCGGCGGGTCCAATCCCAGGTCTGTGGAGCGCCCCACGTGATGGTCGCGGCCGCGATGATGGTGCCGATGAAATATGGCTGGTACAGGACGCCGGACAGGAGCTCTGCCGTGGGGCCGGGGGCGCCGAGCCCGAGCATCGTGTGTAAGAACCGGCCCGCATCTTGAATGCTAGGGGCCCGGAAGAACACCCAGCCGACCGAGACCAGGCTGAATGTGGTCGCCACGCGGACCGATCGGGGGAGTCTGGCGTAGAGCGCGGTTTTCCCCCGTGTCCTCTCGAGAGCTAGGAGCGAGCCATGGAGCGTACCCCACGCGACGAAGGTCCACGCTGCGCCATGCCACAAGCCACCCAAGAGCATGACCAGCAGCAGGTTGACATAGGTGCGTCTTGGACCCCGATGGCTGCCACCGAGAGGGATATACAGGTAGTCGCGAAGCCACGACGAGAGCGAGATGT
>JAYZGM010000289.1:0-6297 GCA_036336225.1 Acidobacteriota bacterium
CGTCTGCGTCACATCTCCTCGACGAGGAGAAACGATGATTCATACGGTCGTTTTGATTCCAGGCGATGGGATTGGCCCGGAGGTCACCGCCGCGGCACGCCGGATTCTGGCCGCGGCCGATGCCCCGATCCAGTTCGTGGAGCGTCATGCCGGCGAGGCGGCACTAGCGGCCGGGCATACGGACCTGTTGCCCGAGGCCACGCTCGAGGCCATCCGCGAGCACGAGGTCGCGCTCAAGGGCCCTTGCACGACACCGATCGGGAGTGGCTTTCGTTCGGTGAATGTGGCGCTCCGCCAACAACTCAAGCTGTTTGCTGCGGTGCGACCGGTTCGGACTATGCCCGGTGTCAAGACACGCTTCGAGAACGTCGATCTTGTGATCGTGCGAGAGAACACCGAGGGGCTGTATAGCGGGGTCGAGAACGTCATCACGGAGGATGTGGTCGCATCGATGAAGGTCGCCACCCGGAGGGCGTGTCATCGCATCGCGCTCTGGGCCTTTCGCTACGCGACCCAGTGGCGGCGGCGCCAGATCACGGTCTTTCACAAGGCCAATATCATGAAGATGACCGACGGCATGTTCTTGGAAGAGTCTCGTAAAGTTCACAAACATGATTATCCGAATATCGACTACGACGAGCTGATTATCGATGCGGCGCTCATGCGGCTGGTGCTCGACCCCTCCGAGTTCGACATCCTTCTCTGCGAGAATCTCTACGGTGACTTGGTATCCGACCTGTGTGCGGGTTTGGTCGGCGGGCTGGGTGTGGCCCCCGGAGCCAACATCGGCGCGGACCAGGCAATCTTCGAAGCGGTGCACGGATCGGCACCGACCATCGCCGGTCAGGGTGTCGCGAATCCCCTAGCCCTGCTGATGAGCGCAGTCATGATGCTGAACCATCTGGCGGCCACGCGAGAGGACGACCCCTGTCACACGGTCGCTATGCGAATCAAGAAGGCCTATGACCAGGCACTACAGGACGGCCAACGCACCCGCGATCTTGGCGGCAAGCTCGATACCGCGGCGTTCACGAACGCCGTCATCGACCGGCTGGACTAGTGGACGAGTGGGCGTCCACTAAGGGTTTGGTACAAACGGGGCCACGCGGAGACGCAGGCCTGGTCGAGCCGGTTCAAGGTCTGGGAGCGGCGTGGAGGGTGGCGCCATGTACGAGACGATGTATTGTGATTCGAGTTCAAAGGCCACCGCGGCCAAAGCCTCGGACAGGGTGCTCGGGTCTTCAAGTCGAATGAACCTCCCGCCCCCGGCGCGGGCGAGCCGCTCGAAGCTCGGCAGTGCCACGTCGGTGATCGAGACCCCGTAGAAGAGGATCCCCTGGTCGGTAACGAGCTCCGCCAGCTGGTCGACGTTCCCGGTCAAGTCGGCGGCACGCCGACGTCCGCGGACCTGTGAGGAGGGTAGCTCGGACGGCGCGATCTCGCTGGCCTGTCCGAGCATCACGATCACCGGGCGGGGAACCCTGCGTGTATTGAGATCGTCGATCGCTTCGATGATTGCGGCATCCACCGTGCCATCGACACTGAGCATATCGAGAAGGGTCTCGTCGTCGAGATGATCGATGAACTGCGCCAACGCGTCGTTGAGCTGTCGTTGGGTCACAGCAAGGTCCTCAAACACCGCGACGATCTGAACCGCGTCGGAAAGTGGTTCCACATCTCCGACCTCGAGTTCGACGCCACCAACACTGAGCACGAAGTCGGCCGGGGTGAGGTGGTCGACGGGACCGGGGTCGCTGCCGACCGCCGTGACGAGCAGCTGTGATCTCGTTTGCGCAACGACAGGCACGGCCGCCGTTACGAGGATCAGGACGACCACTGGCGTTAGTCGAGGACAGGAACACATCATCGTGTGTAGCTCATAGCAGTTCCGAGAGGAGCACGGCAGGATGCACGGCCGTGGCCCCGGCCAGATCGTGGACCTGGTGACGACACGAGACCCCGGCGGCGACCAACCGCTCGTCGAACCCGAGGGCTCGAGCGGCCGGGAGTAGACGTCGTTCGCCAATCTGTTGCGAGACGTCAAAGTGTTCGCGAGCATATCCAAACGAGCCGGCCATCCCACAACAGCCGGCGTCAAGATCGACAACCTCCGTCTCAGGAATGCGGGACAGGAGCGCCCGAGCCGGAGGGACCAACCCGAGGGATTTTTGATGGCAGTGACCGTGCAATAAGAGTCGTCGCGGGCCTGGTAGAAAGTCGATGTCTATCGACCGGCTCTCGATCCCTCGCTCAAGCCACTCTTCGAACAGGACGCACGCTTCCGCCACCTCACGAGCGTGGTGTTGTGCTGGTCCCCGGAGCAATGACGGGAGGTCGTCCTGTAGCGCCGATAGACAGCTCGGTTCGAGGACCACGATCGGCTGACCACGGCTGACAAACGGGTGAAGCCGGGCCACGGTCTTCGTCGCTTGCAGACGCGCCTCCGACAGTAGCCCTTGCGAAATCAAGGGTCGGCCACAACACGCGTCGGGCCCAAGCGTGACGGACACGTCGGCCCGATCGCAGATCGCGGCAACCGCCAGCCCGACTTCCGGATGGAAGTAGTTGGTAAACGTGTCGTTGAATAAGACGGCCGAGGTGGGCTCGGGACTGGGTCGGCGTCGGCGCCACTGGTGGGCCAAAGTGTGTGTTGCCCAGGGTGGCAGGACACGACGACGGTCGACCCCGAGCAGACGCTCGTTGAGACCGCGGACCCAGCCGGCCCGAAGCCAGGGGTTGACCCACCGTGCGATCGGGCTCATCACCGCCGACAGATCGTGGATATGTCCGAGTACGCGGGCTCGTATCGGGGTCCCGTGCCGCTTGTGATAGTCAGCAAGAAACTCGGACTTGAACCGTGCCATGTCGACGCCGACCGGGCACTCGGCCTTGCAGGCCCGGCACTCAAGACACAGGTCGAGGGTGTCATAGACACCGCGGTCACCGAGCCCGGTTTCGTGCAACCGACCGGTCATCGCAAACCGCAGGGCGTTGGCTCGACCCCGGGTGGAGTGCGCCTCATCACGGGTGACCATATAGGACGGACACATCGTGCCATCGAGCGTCTTCCGACACGCGCCGACCCCACTACACATCTCGACCGCTCGGCCGAAGCCGCCGAAATCCTGGTAGTCGAAAAACCCGGTCGGGGCTGGGGTCTTGTAGTTGGCCCCGTATCTGAGATTGGCGGTGAGTGAAGGCGTGTCGATGATCTTGCCGGGGTTGAATACACCTTGTGGGTCGAAGGTGTGTTTGATCGTGCGGAACGCATCATAGAGCTCTGGTCCGAACATCCGCTCCATAAAGGGACCCCGTACCAGTCCGTCGCCATGCTCCCCCGAGAGTGCGCCACCAAACTCAAGCACGAGATCCGCAATGTCATTGGCGATCGCTTCGAATTGCTGGACACCGGCTTCTGTCTTGAGATTGACGACCGGGCGGACGTGCAGACATCCAACCGAGGCGTGGGCATAGACACCCGTCTGACTACCGTGACGATGCACGATGTCGAGGAAACGCGCGATATAGTCTCGCAATCGTTCCGGCGCCACTGCGGTGTCCTCCACGAAGGAGATGCTCTTCGCGTCGCCCTTCATCGCCATCGACAGGCCCAAGGACGACTGGCGAAGACGCCAAATGCGGGCTTGTGCGGAAGGGTCGATGGCACGGGACGTCCTAACCGTGACATGGCGCGCCGCCAGATCCTGCTCGATCGCTTCGAGTCGGTCCGGGAGCTCATCGGCGGTGTCGCCATAGAGCTCTACGCACAACAACGCGCCGGGCGTTTCACCTTGCAGCACGGACCGCCGGAGCTCGTCGAGGGGAGGACTCTCTCGCGCATGGTCGAGAATAAACCGGTCCATGACTTCGATTGCCGATGGATGGTGCTCGAGGATGGCGGGGGTGGCCGCGAGCGCGTCGAGGAGCTCTTCGAACTCAAGGACCAGGATCGCCTTGGCGTTTGGCAGAGGGACCAAGTTGACACGGGCCTCGACGACCACACCGAGCGTGCCCTCAGACCCCACGACCGCGTGCGCCAAATTGAAGGACGTGGAAGGTGCAAGAAACCGGTCGAGGTTGTACCCGCCAACCCGACGCAGGATCTTTGGGAAGCGCCGGTCGATTTCGGTCCGGTGCCGCGCGCCGAGCTCACACAGCGTGCGTGCGCACCGGCCCTCGAGGGTGTCGCGGGCACACAACGCCTCGAGCTCGTCCGGGGCCAAGGGACGGAGATGTGCGACCGAGCCGTCACTCAGGACCACATGAAGATCGAGGACGTGGTCGATCGTCTTGCCATAAAGCACGGAGCGGGCGCCGCTCGAGTTGTTGCTGATCATGCCACCGACGGTGGCGCGATTGGCGGTGGAGATGTCGGGGGCGAATCGGAGCCGATGTGGCTGGAGCTGGGCATTGAGCTCATCGAGTACGATACCAGGCTCGATCCGGGCCCACCGTTCTTCGACGTTGACCTCGAGAACACGATTGAAGTACTTGCCGGTGTCCAGCTGAAGTCCGTGGCCGATGGCCTGACCAGCCTGCGAGGTGCCGCCCCCTCTGGCCGTGATTGAGACGCCGTGCCGACGCGCGATGTTTATCGTCCGAATGATGTCCTCACGATGCCGGACGATGACGACGCCGGTGGGCTCGATCTGATACACACTGGCGTCGGTGGAGTAGAGCGCCCGGCTCACGGCGTCGAACCGGACCTCCCCGTCGAGGGCGTCAGCTAGATCACGAGAGAGACCGTCTGTCACGGGTGGAGTATAAGGGTGGAACGCGGTTGACCGGCGCCAAGGGCGTCGAAATCCGACTTCCGGCGTGGGCGATGCTTCCTGCCACGACCAGGAATCAGACCATCTGTGAATCGTGAGAGGGGGACAGGAGCGGCGAGTGTTGGCCCAGCTCGCGGCAAGGCTCGAACTGGGGATTCGGCATCGAACGTGGGCTTCCAATAGACGGTTTGCGACTATTACTGGGCGTCGGACGTCTTCGTTCTGACTTCGAGGACCGAAGGGCTCTCTGATGCCATGCATGGAAGCCATGGCCTGTGGCTTGTCCGTTCTCACCGGCGGTGCTCGATCCCGGGGAAGACGGAGTCACACGTGTGGAGGATGCGTCCAGTGTGGTCAGTGTACGCCGACTCGTGACAGCTTGTCATTCTGTCAGGCACGAGGCAATCAACAGCGGAACGACCCGTCTACGGTAGCCCTGACCAGTCCCGTGAGGTGGAGTATCCTCAAAAGGGGTTGTGTACAGGTACGCGCGCTAAGGACATGTCATGTGCGGAATCGCAGGTTTTGTGAGCAATCAGTCGTGGCAACGAGACGCTCACCTTCTCCCATTGGAGCAGATCGCTGGTGATCTGGCGGTCGCGGCGGGCGCGGAGACCGATTGGGCGCTGGCGTGCGACGCGCTCGATCGGCTCGCTGACGGGTTCGATGCACTGCAGTCGTTTGGGTTGTTCGCGGAAGTCGTGCGGTCCCCTGACACGGCCCAGCGGCTCCGGTCGGTCGCGGAGTCGTTGAGGGTTCTGAGCGAACGGGCAACACGTCGAACGGCGGAAGAAGGTGCGGATGCGGACCTGAGGGCGCTGGTCGAGAAGCTCAATGACTACGTGTGGCAGGTCCAGGTCGAGGTGTTGGACTTTGTCGGCCAGGTCGAGCGCGTGATGCCCAGACCGGTATCGGAAACCGGTCGGCCCGAGCTCTTCGTGGCATGGAGCATCGCGCGCGTGCTGAGCGCGGTCGACCGATTGGAGGTCCGGGGCCGAGACTCTCTCGGGGTTTCGATCGTGCTGCGGCTGCAGGCGCCGGTGTCGGTACCCGTTCCTCTTCGCGAAGAGTTCGAGAGACGGTGTCGCGCGGATGAAACGGTCTCCGGTGGAATGACCGTGACGGACGGCGATGCAGTCGCGTTGCGTGTGGTCTACAAGGTGGCGAATCTCGTCGGGAGTCTGGGCGAAAATACGGAGACCATCCGCTCGACATTGCGAGATGACGTGTTGCTGTGGCGCGCGGCGGCTGAGATGCAAGGGCTGAACATTGTCGCGCACACCCGGTGGGCGTCCAACGGAATCATCAACGAGTCGAACTGCCACCCTGTTGACGGGACAGTCGAGAGTGCGCGCGGCTCCGGGACGGAGGGCAGCGATCGAGTCCTATTCACGCTCAACGGCGATGTCGACAACTACGCCGATCTCGTTGACAGTTTTGTTGCGGCCAGGGGCAAGCGAATCAACCCGGCCGTGAGTACGGATGCGAAGATCTTACCCGTGCTGTATAGCCTGGGCACGGAACG
>JAYZGM010000290.1:0-8514 GCA_036336225.1 Acidobacteriota bacterium
CATCGGGACGCTATCCGCCGACTTGGGGTGCTGCCGATCCACCGACGCTCCTTCCCCTCGCTTTGGCGCGCGGCGCGCGACGCTGACTAGTCGCGTAGTCTGGGGCCGTCGAGGTTGGTGACGACCGAGAGGGTCAAGATGAAGGCGGTTTCAGACAGACACCGACGGGCGAGTGGGGACTGCTTCCCGGAGTGGGAACTCCAGCCGCTTTCGCCAGGCGTTGGCTGGCGTCGAGCCGGTGCTGGCCGATGCATTGGGCGCGCTGGAGTGCCGACGGGCGAAGGAGTTGGACCGTTTGCTAGTCCGTGACCGGCAACGGGTCTTCCGGGATTCTCTTAGTAGAGGCGCTCGCGATACGACTCCCGAAGCTGCTCCTGCACCGTCTCGACCGGTTCATGCCAGCGCGTCTGGTCCACGGTGATCTGACCATAGGCGGGCATCCTGGTGACATCTGGCCAGCGCTGGGGTTCCCACAGCGCCGATCGGATGGCGCACTTGCCGCAGTGGAAGAACGCCTCTTCCACATCCACGACTAGAGCTAAATCCGGTGTCCGTCCGCCGACGGCCATGACGCGCCTGAGTGTCTCGTCTCGCACGATCCGAGCCGAACCCCCAATCCGCAGCGTCTCTCGATAGCCTGGTACCAAGAACAACAGCCCCACGCGTGGGTTCTCCAGGATGTTGAGAAACCCATCAGCTCGCTTGTTTCCTGGACGGTCCGGAATGGCGAGCGTCGTGTCATCCAACACCCGAACAAAGCCTGGGGGATCGCCTTTTGGCGAGACGTCCATGCGACCTTCGCCGTCGGTGGTTGCGAGAACCACGTACGGGGACAACGAGATCAGGTCGCGACAGTGCTGATCTAGGCTCGTAATGACCTTGCGCTGCACGCGTTCTCCGGGAAACCCGACGACATCCCGTAACTGGTCGACGTTCGTGATCTCGTCCTGGAACATTCGCATGGTCGTCTCTCCTGCGACGGTCCCGGTCTCGAAGTCTCTCGAGGTCAAATATCTGCCGACCCCGAATGCTCCTGGGTGCTGGCCGGGTAAGGTTCATTTGGTTGAGGCTAGGCTTGTCTCTTCGATCCCCTGAACCGGTGGTGCCGCTCCGACGGTGTCACGCAACGGGATCTCCGGGAGATAACAGGCGCAGGCGAAGCCGACCGCCATGATCGGAATCGCCCAGAAGAACACCGACTGGATGGCCAGCTCCAATGAGGCCGAAATCGCGCTTCCGACTGGGGGGGGCAGAGCGCGAATCGCCGCTGGACTATTGAGCAGACCGGTAATCTCGCCACTCACTCCAGCCAGTGTCTCAGCTGGGAGTCGAGCGGGTAGCTCGGTCAACAGGCGTTCGTTCATGATCGCACCGAAGATGGCGACGCCGAATGCCCCACCCATGGAGCGGAAGAACTGGGCGGACGAGGTCGCGACCCCGAGGTCTCGGTAGTGCACGGCGTTCTGGAGGGCGAGCAACGAGACCTGTAGCACCATGCCCACTCCGAGTCCCAGCACCACCATGTAGCCGGAGCTGGCAAGCCGGGAGGTGTCGCCGTGCATCTGGCTCAACAGGGACATCCCGACCACGGCCAGCGCCATGCCCACCACGGGGAACATCTTGTAGCGACCGGTACTGGTGGTGAGACGTCCCGATCCAATGGATCCGGTGACGATACCCGCGGTAAGTGGCAGAATGAGCAGGCCCGAGCTGGTCGCCGACACGCCGTTGACAACCTGAAGAAAAAGCGGGAGGAAGACGACGCCCCCAAATAGCGCGAAGCTGACCAGGAACCCCAGCGCCGAGCTCATCGAAAAAATCCGGTTGCGAAATAGACGGATGGGCAGAAGGGCCTCTGGCGCGCGTGTCTCCCACCAGACGAACGCCGCGGTCACGATGAGGCCGGTCGTCGCGAGACCAACGATCGTGGTCGATCCCCACGCGTATTCGGTTCCGCCCCAAACCAGCGCGAGCAGCGACAGGCTAACCCCTATCGTCAAAAGTAAGGCGCCGGTGACGTCAATCGGCACGCGGTGCTGGCGGACAGGCAGCCGGAGCGCCATCGAGATGACGACCAGCGCGGCGGCACCGACCGGGAGGTTGATCAAGAAGACCCACCGCCACGTCGTTGTGTCGACGATCAATCCCCCAAGAAGGGGGCCAATCACACTGGCGACGGCCCACGTTCCGGCGAGAAAACCGATATATCGTCCCCGTTGTCGAGGGGACACGATGTCGCCGACCACGGCGAACGTGAGGGCCATCACGCCACCGGCCCCGACGCCTTGGACCCCGCGGGCCAGCACCAGCTCCAACATCCCGCGTGCAACGCCAGCCAGAAGCGAGCCCAGGAGAAAGATCAGAATCGCGGTCTGAAAGGTGATGCGACGACCATAAATGTCGCTGACCTTGCCATAGAGCGGCGTGCAGACGGTCGAGCTGAGCAGATACGCTGTGACCACCCAGGCGTAGTAGTCGAGCCCCCCAAGCTCACCCACGATAGTCGGCAGGGCGGTGGCCACAATGGTCTGGTCGAGCGCGGCTAGAAACAGCCCAGCCATTAGCCCTGTGAAAATGACCAGAATCTGACGGTGCGTAAAGGGCTCGCCCGAGGGCGGGATGTATGCGGATGACATCGATTTCTGGAGACGCTCAGCGAGATACGACGGACGTGGTCAGTAGCCGCTCGTAGAGGTCGTAGAAGGTGTCGACGTCGAGATCGAGCATCACCTCAATCGGTCTCGGGCTGCCGTCGCCTGGCCCCGCTACCGACGTGCCTCCGTATCCGGGGCCGAATGTCGTGTCGACGACAATTGCGAGCTGTTCGGACGCCGTGACGAGGGATGGGTGCACCAGCCATGCCGCGGTGATGCAGTCCCACACGTAGTAGGTTGCTGTGGGATCACGCTCATATCGCGGGGCCATGTCGTATCGCATCAGTTCTGTCAGCGGGGTCTGGATTGTGATGATCTGGTCGAACCGCTCCTTGGTCAACGGCGCATGATTCGTGATGTCCAGACCGAACATGACGATGTTGGGGATGGCTGAAGCGAGCACCGCCTCCGCCGCCTCAGGGTCGAACCAGATATTGAATTCGGCGGCCGGCGTGACGTTCCCCGGCACCCGCGCATTCCCCCCCATGAACACGAGGCTCTTGATGTGTGACGCGAGGTCGGGGCGAGCTTCGAGCACACGCGCCACGTTGGTCATCGGTCCCACCGCGACGAGAGTGACCTCACCGGGGTGTTGCTCGAGCATCTCGATGATGAAACTGACCGCGTCTGTCGGTTGGGGACGGATGGTGGCGAACCGACCGCCGTGTGGAGGACGTATCTCCGGTCCTGCGGCAAAGGCACCCTTGAACGAGACAGGTCCCCACCTGGCTTCCTGCTCTTCGGCGCGCTGGGGCGTGTTTATCAGCGGTGTTGTGGCACCGAGATAGAGGGGGGTCTCGGTGGCACCCATGAGCTCAAGCAGATGCAGCATGTGCTCCGAACCCTGAGACACGGGGTGATTTCCGGAGACAACCGTGACGCCGAGTAACTCGACCTGCTCCCGACTTCGCAGCAGCATCGCCAAGGCCGCCGCGTCGTCGTTGAAGACAGCCGAGTCGGTGTCGAAGATAATCCGGTGACGTGCCGCCATGGCTCGGCCCCCGCTTACTCCGGCAATGCCAGAGCGATCAATTCGGGCACCGGCGAGCCGCCAACGGTGAGCGCGATGTATTGCCGGTTGTCGAGCTGATAGGTCATCGGGGTCCCGATCGCGCCACGCGGAATATCCACCGAGGCCAGCTCATCTCCGTTCGCCTTGTCGACGGCGAGCAACCGCGGGCCATCGCCAGACCCGCCCGTCGTGAGAGCGTAGACGAGAAGCGTTGGGGTCACGAGGGGGCCGCTCCGGCTGCCGTCACCACCGAGCGCGGGGAGATCGAGGTCGCGAAGCATTGGGTGCCGACGCACCCGCTCACCGGCGCCCAGCGGCTTCATCCACACATGGTCGCCGGTGTTGAGGTCAATGGCCGTCATCCTCGAGTATGGGGGCTTAAACAACGGAAGCCCTTGGGGCATCGTTGGGGTCCGAGAGCCGGCGCCCCGGAGCTCGATGATGTTGAGTGTGGCGCCTTCCCCGGGTTCGGGGTCGCGATAGTTTCGAACGCTGAAGGCGTTGACGGATGGTACGTAGAGGAGACCGGTCTCGGGGTCGACTCCCGCGCCCGACCAGTTCGCGCCCCCTCCGGTGCTGGGGCGCTGAATCGTGCCACGCAGACTTTGAGGCGTAAACAACGGACCCAGTCGAAAACCCTCGACCGCATCGATCGCCATCTGTCGGATTTCCGGGGTGAAATCCACGAGATCCTCGATGGTGGCACCCTGATACTCGAATGGGGCTGGTCGGGTGGGAAAGGGCTGTGTGGGCCAGACCACCTCGCCCGGGATATCGGTGTCGGTGGGGACGGGCCGCTCTTCAATCGGCCACACCGGCTCACCGGTTACCCGGTCAAACACGTACACGAACCCCTGCTTGCTCACTTGCGCAAGGGCTTTGATCGGTCGTCCGTCCACGACGATGTTGACGAGATTCGGGGCAGCCGGGAAGTCGTAGTCCCACAACCCATGATGCACCGCTTGGAAGTGCCACTCGCGCTGGCCCGTCTCAATATTGAGCGCCACGACACTCTCGGCGAACAAGTTCTCGCCCGGGCGGTGGCCGCCGTAGTAGTCAGGAGCGGGGGTGTTGGTTGGCAAATACAGAAGACCGAGCTCAGGGTCGGCGCTCATCATCGACCACACGCCGACCTTTCCGGTGACCCGCCAGGAGTCGCCGCCCCATGTGTCATTCCCGAACTCATCGCCTTGCGGAATCGTATGGAACGTCCACTTTGTCCGCCCTGATTGGACGTCGAACCCGCGCATCCACCCTGGAGGGGCCTCGCGCGTGATGTTGTAGGAGGAGATCGATGCCGGCGTGATGATGGTGTCTCCCACCACCAGGGGAGGCGACTGGACCGAGTAGAGCAACGCGTTGAGCCAGTCGCGGTCGTCGCGCCTGGCGCGTGGGAGGTCGCGTGTAAGGTCAATCCGGCCGTTCTCTCCGAAATCGGCACAGGGCCGACCGGTGGTCGCCTCCACGCAAATGAGGTGGCCGTCACTGGTACCCCAGAAAATCCGTTCTGCATTGCCGTTAGTCCAGTATGCGACCCCGCGTTGATTCCAACGCGCGGTCATCGTGGTGGTGCCGGCCTCATAGGTCTTGGGGTTGTAGACCCAGAGGGTTTCACCGGTGACGGCGTCAATGGCGGCGCCCTGCGAGGTCGGCATGTTGATGAACAGCCGACCACCGACCATGAGAGGCGTGGCCTTGAGGTTGTTTGTATACGGAGGTTGCCCGTCCCGCCATCGATCCGGGTCGCTCTCGTTCAAAGTGCCGAAGATCACGTCAGATGCTGCACGCCATTCTCCCCCGTCCGGGGTCGTCATGCTCATGTAGGCGTCGGCCGACTGCCACCGCCACACGACCTCGAGATCGCCGAAGTTCGTGGCATTGATCTGATTCAGGGGAGAGTATTTTGTGCCGCCGAGGTCTCCCCCATAGGTGGGCCACTCGCCGTTGTTCGGTGCCCCTTGCTGGGCGGCAGCTGGCGACATCACCAGCACCGTTGTCGCGAGAATCCAGCTCGCAGTGTGTGCCCATCGCATCATCAGTTGTTACTCCTCGTCGGTGTGTTCCCCCTCGGGCCCCAATGATACCGCCGGCCGGGAGGTGGCCGGACGGGACCTGGACCCTAACTCAGAGATAGAATGGCCGTCATCGTGACAACCCAGGTTAGGGGTGGGTGGAGTCGGGCACGCGGGGGGACGGTCATCAGTATGGCCGCGTGCGTTCTATGGGTCTCCATGAACGAGGGGCCATCGTCGGCCGCCCAGCGGGACTGGCGACCATCGCCCGAGACGTATCACTGGTTACTCCCGGCTCACCATGAAGCGGTCGAAGTGGTCGAGCTCCACCCCGGTGACTGCTATGTGATTCGGCAGGTCGATGGTCTCGTGTATTTCGGTGACCCGCTCCCGGGGGTGGCTGAGCTGCAGCGTCACCTTGGTGACCCGTTGGCGCACCGGGTGGAAGACGCCGACGAGCACCCGGAGTGCACCCGTGAGGGATGTCTCGAAATCTCCCGCGTGAGCCAGGCGATTACGACACGAGTTCTCGAGGAGGGGAATCGTCGGGTCACCCGGCGCGGAAATCACCGTCCGTCGCCACTCGACAATATGCGGGGGGGGGCGTATTCGGATGTCGGGTCTGATGCCCGGACGCGGTTTCGCCAGACCCCCGAGCAACGCATGGCCTATCTCCATCTTCTGACGGCCAGTCGAGACAATTGTTATGAGGCTCGAGTGCCTAGAATGTTGACGATTCACATCCGGGATCGGCAGTATCGAGCAGACCGGACCGGGTTCTACAGCGGGTATCTGTATCTGGAACATCATCACGCGCCGGTACCTGGTCGCGTGGTACAACGACATTCCGTAGAAGTGGAGGCGATGAACCGATGAAACGATTGCTGATGACCGTGGCGGTCGGCGCGCTCGCCGCGTTCGCGACCGAGTGGCAGATCCGCGGCGCGGTGATGCAAAGCCCGGATGGTAGCCCGAGTCACCGGTTCGAACGACTCGCCGATGGCGTGTACTTTGCCATTGGCACTGGTTCGATGACCGTTATGAGCAACTCGCTCGTGATCATCAACGATGACCACGTCATGCTGGTCGATACGTCGGTGACACCAGCCGCAGCACGTGGGCTCGTTGAAGGCATCGAGACCCTGACCGACAAACCGATCAAGTACGTGTTCAACACGCACTACCATTTCGACCATGCTCACGGAAATCAGATCTTTGGTGACGGCGTCGAGATTGTCGGTCACGACTTTGTGCGGACGATGTTCTTATCCGACGTCCTGAGTCAACGTACGAATCGGTCATTCACTCGCCGGATTCCAGGCCAGATCGAGAGGATGAAGACACGCCTCGCCGAGGCGGCCGTGTCCGAGCGTGACCAAATGGAAACACAGCTTCGTATCCAAGAAGCGCATTATGAAGCGCTCCAAGAGACGGTGCCGACACCACCGAACCTGACCTATAGCGACACACTGACTCTGGTCAAGGGTGGTCGCGAGGTGCAGCTGCATTTCCCTGGTCGTGGACACACGGGGGGTGACACGCTCGTGTTCCTGCCCGAAGAGAAGATCGTGTTCACCGGTGATTTCTTTTTGGGGCGCCCCGGGGGGCACAGCCTTCCCTATATGGGGGATGGCTATGTCGAGGAGTGGCCGGCGTCGCTAGAACGACTCAAGGGGCTTGACTTCGAGGTTATGGTGCCGGGTCACGGGCTGCCCTTTAGCGAGCGCGATCAAATCGACCACCTTCAGGCCTATCTGCGAGATCTCAACCGCCAAGTTACCGCGCTTCATGCCCAGGGCGTCTCGGCGGAAGGTGCGGCGCGGCGTGTCGATCTGAGTGCTCACGCCCAACGCTATGGGTCGTCGCGAGCTGATCCACGGGCCGTGGTGCGGATGTACGAGCTCTTACAGGTGAAGATACCGCGCTAACCCGCACGCAGTTGGTGGGTTCATCGAGAAACGGGGGTCGCGAGTGGCAGGACTCCAGACCCCTGTTCTCGGGCCGAGTAGGAGGCGAAGGATGACCGCGTATCGTGTGATCGGCGTGAGTTTTGGGGCGTGGGTGCTCTCTGTATCGTCAGTGTTGGCCGAGGCCCCCCGCACGATGACCTTGGTCGACCTGCTTGAAGTGCCACGGGTTTCAGAACCGCAGCTATCCCCGGATGGTGCTCAGGTGTTGTATGTGCGATCGGATGCGGACTGGAACGCCAACCGGGGCGTTAGTCATATTTGGCGGGTGAATCGTGATGGTAGTGGGAGCGTACAGCTGACCACCGGTGTGGCCAGCGAGACGAGCCCTCGGTGGGCACCGGATGGCAACACCCTCGCCTTCCTTTCGACCCGCAATACCGCGGACCACACCCAGATCTATCTCCTGGACAACCGGGGTGGCGAAGCCCGCCAATTCACGCGGCATCCGACCGCGGTGACACATGTCGCATGGTCGTCTGACGGCGCGGCGATGTATTTCTTGGCGACCGACGAGAAAACGGATGCCTGGCATCAGCGCGAGAATACGCAGGACGATGTCTATGCGTTTGAGGAGAACTTCGAGCACCGCCACCTCTGGACCGTCCGGGTCTCCGATGGGACGACAACAAAGGTGACAGACGGAGACTACTCGATTCTCTCCTATGAGCTCTCTGCGGACGGGCGTCAACTCGCGGTTCACCGAGCCCCCAATCCGGTTTTGGAGTATCGAGACGCGAGCGAGGTGTGGGTGATGGACGTTGATGGCGCGAACGCGTCTCGCGTGACCAGTAATGGCGTGTCCGAATCGAGGGCACAAATCTCACCTGACGGGTCCGAAGTGCTGTTTCTGTCCCGTTCGAGCGCTG
>JAYZGM010000291.1:0-13169 GCA_036336225.1 Acidobacteriota bacterium
CGGTATGCTCTGCGTTCGCAGCAACGAGACACGCCCGTGCTTGGTGACACCGGTGCCTGATCCAGGGATTCGTTTTTGGCAAACGTTGACGACCGAAGAGGCCGCGGCCCTTACCACTCGCGACCCGGTCATCGTGCTGCCGGTGGCGGCGATCGAACAGCACGGACCACATCTCCCCCTCTCGACCGATCTCGACGTCGGTCTGGGGCTGCTTGGTGAAGCGATGCGTCGGCTCCCGGACATGTTCCCCGTGTGGGCGCTGCCCCCACAGGCGATCGGAACCAGCGTCGAGCACACACGGTTCGCGGGAACGCTGAGTCTCGAGCCAGAGCTTCTGGCTGAGACCGTCGTCCAGCTCGGCGCCGCCGTGGCCGGCACCGGCATTCGTCGACTCCTCGTGTGGAATGCCCACGGCGGCAATCAGGCGACGATCGACGTCGCCGCACTTCGTCTCCGCCGCGAACACGGACTGCTTGTCGTCAAGACGAGCTACTTCGGAGTCCCTCGTCCGAAACATGCAGAGCTGCCGGACCTAGAATGGCGTCACGGACTCCACGGCGGTGCAGTAGAGACCGGGATGATGCGCCATCTGCGACCTGAGCTCGTTCGAACCGACCTGCTACGACGGTTCGCATCAGTGGAAGAGGAATTAGCAAGCGCGATGAACCTCGTGCGGGCAGACGGCCCGGTGTCGTTCGCATGGCTGGCCGACGACCTGAACCCGGAAGGCGTCGTGGGCAACGCCAGATTGGGCACCAAGGAGCTTGGGGCGCAGCTTGTGTCCCACTACGGTCGTGTACTCGCAGACGTCATCCGAGACACCCGAGCGTTTCCATTGGACCGACTCGGGTGACACACCGCTCACACCTATCCGAGAACGCGACTCTTCGTGCTCACTCCCCGCCCAGCATGGGGTTCAGCCAGTGACCGGCTCGGTCGACCTTCGCCTTGACGTAGGGCAGATTGTGTCGGTTCAGGGTCCCAAAGAGTGGCTGACGGTCGACGACCTTAATTCCACCGGCGCAAAGCGCGCTGACCTTAGCCGGGTTATTGGTCAACAGCTGCACCCGCTCGACCCCCAAGTGCCGCAGCATCTCAACCGCCACGTCGTAGCGTCGTTCGTCGTCTCCGAATCCCAGCACGCCATCGGCGTCGATCGTATCGAGCCCCGTGTGTTGCAGTGAATACGCCCGCAGCTTATTACCGAGCCCAATGCTCCGTCCCTCCTGGGAGAGATACAAGAGGATCCCACCGCCCCGATCGGCAAAGACCTGGAGGCTTGCACGGAGCTGCTCTCCACAATCACACCGGAGACTCCCGAACAGATCGCCGGTGAGACAGGCCGAGTGCAACCGCAGCGGGACCGGGTCCGGCCAGCGACTCCGGTCACCAATAAGCACGGCGACGTGCTCGAGCAGCCCACCCCCTTCCCGGAACAACATAAACCTCGCATCTTCGGCGTGTTCGAGCGGCACAGGTCCGTCGCTGACGTGCGTCACTTCAACCCGAGCATTGGTCGCCAATGACTCGATTTGATCGGTCGACACCCTGAGGACCGCACCGCTCTCCAGCTCCGCGCCCACCGTCTCGGCCCAATTCCCGTTGACCGGCGCCCCAACCACCGCGGGCAACAACCGCCCCAGACGGGCCAGTGTGAGCCCCCCGACTTCCGGCTTGGTCGCCGGACGGGGGTCAAGCTCACGGTCAGTGTAGCTCCCGACGCCGGTGCACAGCTGCCAGATCTGCTCTAGTCGCGTATCGCCGTTTAACCCAAGGCTCAGTGCTTGTGGCGGACCACCGTTGGTCAATCCCATCGCGTCGGCACGACGATGCGTAATCGCCAATCGCGGCGCCGTGCCAACATGCCGGAGCGACTCCAGAATCTCTGAGCTCAGGGTCTCAACGGTGATGAGCAACACCCCCGGATCGTCGTGATCATCGGACGACCCAGTGACAAACAACGCCCGCCCCTGGCGCAGATCGAATAGCCCACGTTCTGCCTCGTACATACGTCTAACCACTATCTCACGCCCGTCGCTTCAGAAAACGATAAGGTTAGGGCAATGGAGGAGTCGTCGTGCCGTCGTTGGTAAACGAGACCAGCGCTTGGAGACTGCTATTGGCTATGTCTCCCGGCATGACGGCCGTCGGTCACACTGTCGTCCACCATCATAATGCAAGCGAGGACATCTGGCTGCACATCGATCCCACCGGGAAATGGACAACATCTGGTCCGATCAGCGATGGGGCGCGTGATCTCCTCAACCTGTATCTTCCGCTGCGAACCGACCCGGGGCTGGTAATCGGCCAGATCGGCCAGAGTCTGGACGGTCGAATCGCGACCGAAACCGGTCACTCACACTACGTGACCGGGCCGACCGACATCCAGCGACTTCACCGTCTCCGGGCGCTCGTCGACGCTGTCATCGTGGGAGCTGGTACGGTCACCGCAGATAATCCGCGCTTGACGGTGAGAGCCGTAGACGGTCCCAACCCCGTGCGAGTCGTCCTCGATCCGAGTGGTCGGGTCCAACCCGATCGTGCCGTGTTCCAAGATGGCGCGGCCGAGACGATCGTGGTGCGAGCCGTTGGCGGTCATCAGGGCGCTGTCACAACCGGGGAGCGCCTTGAGCTGCCACTCGAGACCCGGGATCATCGGGACCACCCCTCATTCGCTCCGGCGGCCGTACTTGGCGCGCTCCGCGCGCGTGGACTCCGACGAATCCTGGTGGAGGGAGGCGGCATCACCGTCTCGCGGTTTCTCCAGGCCAGGGTCTTGACGCGTCTCCACGTCACGGTGGCCCCCTTGCTCATCGGCTCGGGACGCCACGCGCTCGATCTACCTCCGATCGCCTCGCTCACCCAGGCGTGGCGTCCGCCCTGTCGTGTGTTCCACCTCGGGAATGATGTGCTGTTCGACCTTGATCTTCAGTCCGACACCCGTGGTTCGTAGCACCGTGTTTCGCGCGCCATCACTCAGCCACCCGCGGCGGCAACGCCAGCAGGTCACGGTGCCCCACGGTCAGCTCAGATCGTCCAGCTGCTAGTGAGGCCTTCCGCCGACGGCCCCAGGCGAGTATGCGGCCAGCGGCATCCGGTCGGATCGTGGTCGCCGCCCTCGTCCACCCATCAACGAGGCGTCCGGACAGAACACGGGTCTCCTGCCCCAGACGCCAATTACTCCGTTCCAGCCATACCCCGTAGTTGGCCGAACCAAGCAGCGTGGCTGCCATCGTGCTCGCGTGGGGCCCTAGGGCCGGACCAAAACCTTTGTCCCTGCGTTGATGCTCATTGATCGCGTCCCGCACCAATTCATCGTCCGGATCAATGTCCAGATCGTCCCCTTCGCCCGCGGTCCTCGACCACAGGATCACGCCGTCGTAGCTCAGTCCGAAGTAGACGGCACATCGGATCTCGACACACCGAGATACGAGCTGGGTCAGCCACGCCTCGGACACAAGGTCCAACAACGCGGATCCGGTCACGACGTCAACCGCGGCGTCTCCCTCGACCCCGAACGGCGTTACGGCGAGGTCGCCTGACACCACCGACAGCGTTTCCACCCCTCCCGGGACAACCAACCGACGAAGCCGCCGCACATGTTCTGGGTCATGGTCGACCAGGGTCCAACTCTGCCCGGGCGGGAGCCGCGGGGCGATGTATCTAAGGTTCGATCCGGTGCCACTCCCGAGGTCCATTACCTGACGCCAGCCTGCGGCGATCCACCGCTCTCGCAAGAGCGCGACCAAATCCTCGGCTCGCGCCTGATGATCGACCGGCTCGCGCAATGTCAGCCACTCGGCGTCAAACGTCTCCATCGGGCGTCAGCTCCCTCACCGCGTCAGCGAAACCACGACTCGCAGCGGACCAGTCTGGCAAACTGCGCGCGTGCTGACGGGCAGCCACCCCCAGCCGCTCCCGGCAGTCGGCGCCCTCCGATCCAGCGATCACACCGCGAAGCGCGTCCGCAAGCGCCATCTCGTCGCCGGGGGGGACGAGCACCGAGGCGGCCGCCGGCACCGTGTCTGGAATAGCCCCACCGGTTGTGCTGACCACGGGCAACCCGCGGGCCAAAGCCTCGGTCAGCACCATCCCGTAGCCTTCGTAGTGCGACGGCAGCACGAACAACGACGCCTCCCTATAGAACCGACCGAGCGTGTCCGTGTCGCACTCACCGGCGAACACGATACGGGAGCCAAGACCACGGGCCCGGGCCAACCTCTGCACGTCGGCCGCATACCGTGGCGCTCGCTCAAGACTCCCCACACAGATGCAGTGCCACGGCAAATCGTCGAGATCGGCCAGCGCGGTGACCAGCAGGTCTTGCCCTTTCCGTGGGGTCAGCGCCCCGACGCAGAGCAGGGTGGGCACCGGTGTCGACACACCGGGAGCCAGCGGGGCCGGGTCGGTTCCGGGTCGAACCACACGAACCCGCGTCGGATCGACCCCGTAGGCGTCGAGCCGCCGGGCGGTGTAGGCACTCGTCACCACGACCCCCTCACAGGCAGCCAGGGCTCGTCGCTCGAGACGCACGAACCGGTCACGGGTCTCAGGGTCAAGTCCAGTTTCATCTGCCAAGGGATGGTGCAGCAGGGACACAAGACGGAGGCGCTCCTGATATGTCTCGAGCGGACCTGGCAACGCCCCCATGGCAAGCCCGTCGATGATGACACGGGTGTTAGGTGAACAACCGGCCAAGGTTGCGGACAGACTGTCACGCGCCACGGCATCGCCGTCCGGGAAGACCCCCGTCACACTGTGGATCTTGACCAACCAACCAAGACCGCGGAGCCCATCAACCATCCGTGCGTCGTAGATGTAGCCACCGGTCCGCTGGTCGAGCGGCCCCGGTATCACGAGGTCGAGGCGTGGCGGCGTCACACGTCGCCTTCGTAGCTACCCCATGCCGCGTGCGACTCGTGCAGCGTGACCGAAATAGCGGTCACCCCACAGGCGGCAGCGCCAAGGTGACCATCCTTGATCGCCTGTACCAGTCCGTCGAAGATGACGCGCGCAAGGAACTCCGTCGTGGTGTTCTTGCCGGTAAAGCGCGGTTCGTCATCCAGGTTGCGGTAGTTGAAGTCGGAGAGCACCGCGCTCAGGTGTGTACTGGCCAGCCCGATGTCGACCACCATCCCGTCCTCGTCGAGCTCCGGACGACGAAAGGTGGCGTCCACGACATAGGTTGCACCATGCAGACGTTGCGCCGGACCGAACGCCTCCCCACGGAAACTGTGAGCGATCATGAAGTGGTCTCGAACCGTAAGGCTATACATAGGAAGATCCGTAACGAATTCGATGACAGAGTGTATCTCCAAGCGCGTCGCTCAGACGCGGCATAACCGCCGGGAGTTCCTCAAACCGACTCTCGCCCGTGATCAGAGCATCGAGCCGGGCATCCCCCAGGAGACGAAGGGCTAACGCCAGACGTCGGGCGTGGGTCCAACGAGCGGCTCGAGAGGGGTCGAGACGCCCGACCTGGCTGCTCCGAACGGTCAGCCGCCGCGAGTGGAACGCCTCTCCCAGCGGCAATGACACTGACTTGGTGCCATACCAGCTGGCTTCCACGATTGTCCCCTCCACCCCGACGGCACTGAGAGCCGATACCAATCCGCTCCCAGCGCCGCTGGCATGAATGACGAGGTCGGCACTGCCGTCGGTCGGAGACTCGGTCTTGAATGACAGACCCAGCGTGTCGGCGACGGACGCCCGCGCCGGGTTGAGATCGATCAGGGTCACGACCGTCCCTGGTATGGCGTGGCACAACCAAGCACAGAGGATTCCGACTACACCGCCTCCAATCACGATGATCCGGTCACCGACGAGCGGTTTCGCATCCCAGACCACATTGACCGCCGTCTCCAGATTGGCCGCGAGCACGGCCCGCTCCGGTGGGACCTGCTCGGGAACGAGGGTCACCGCCTCGGCTGGCACCGTGTAGTGATCCTGATGCGGAAACAGACAGAACACGATGCGACCGACCAGAGCCGCCGGGCCGTCGGCCACCACGCCGACGTTGCTATACCCATACTTGACGGGACCGGGGAACTCACCCTCCTGAAAAGGCGCTCTCATCACCGCCACTTGTGACGGCGGAACCTGCCCCCGAAACACGAGCGCTTCAGTGCCCCGACTCACGCCGGTAAACAGCGTCTCGACCAACACCTCATGCGGGTGTCTGGGAGACAGACGGGTCTCGACGATCGCACCGCGGCCGGGTGCCTGCACCCAGAATTGCCGGGCGATGGTAGGCTGCGCACTATGATCACGAACGTCCGGCATAGATCTGTCGCTACTCGTCGGTGATGGTCACCACACATCCATCGTGACCCAATGCCCCACGCGTCTCCCGCCCCCTCGTCATTCCGGACCGACGTCCTGACGGACCTCGCGCTGGGTGTCGCGCCCGCGCTACTCGTAGCTGGCACCACGGGCTGGGCACTCGGCCTATCTCCAATGTTTCCGATCTCGGTCCTGACGTTGTACGCACTGTTTGCCGGTCTGGTGTTCTACCTCTTACCGGAACAACCGTGGTTTGGAATCGGTGCCGCAAATCGGGTGACTGTCGTCCGGGCAACGCTGGTACTGGCCCTCGCTGCCCTGGCGCCCCACTCGACGATTCATACAGCCCCTGGCCAGTGGTGGATCGTGGGTGTCGCTACGGTCGCACTGGGGCTGGACGGTCTGGATGGACTGGTCGCAAGAAGAACCGGCACCTCGACCCCGTTCGGTGCTCGCTTTGACATGGAACTCGACTCGTTCCTGATGGTCGTGCTGACGATACTTGTGTGGCAGAGCGGTCGGGTCGGGTCGTGGATCCTGCTGCTCGGGCTGCCCCGCTATGTATTTATCTCTGCCGGATGGCTGTGGCCGTGGCTCGAGGCCCCTCTTCCCCAACGGGTTCGTCGAAAGACCGGGTGTGTCGCGCAGGGCATTGCTCTGGTGCTCTGTCTCAGCCCTGTGGTGCCGACGCTGGCGGCGTCGGTTGGCGCCCTGGCAACACTGCTCTTGCTGATCGGTTCGTTCGGCGTGGATGTGGTGTGGCTGTTCCGGCGGAGGACCCTGTCGAGGACGGATGGAGCCGTCGGCTGACGACAATTCAACCACGCCAACGTGGGTCACGGCTCGTCTTCGGCCCGGCTCCACCGCAGCGTTCCGTAGTTGACGAATGGACCACCGTCGATCGACATCCGCATACGAACTTCGTAGTGAAACGGTGACAATATAAAAGTGCGACCGGTGAGTCTGACCTGCTTCCCGTCGCGTATCACCGGAGCCGCCTCCCAGTGATGGGAGAAATATCCCCCCGGGTCCCCACCGAGCCGACCTACCTTCAATAGGTCAAAGCCACGACTATCGTTCTCCAACCGCACCAAGTAGTCCATCCGGCGGTCATAGACCATACGGGACTCGACCGTGACGTCGCCGGCGGATGTCATCGCCATAATTGTGCTGTCGTACACACAGCCGTCCACGTGCTCGACGGTCTCGAATCCGAGGAACTCACTCGAGGACGCGAGTGGTGAATCTGGGAGCACTCCTTCAATCTCCCAGACGCCTACGAAGTAGTGTGGGTCAAACGGCGCTGGGTCATCGCCTTCGCTGTCCCCCTCGAGCCCCAGCGTCGGACGCCGTAGCGCATTAAGCCCAGCGATGAGATCCAGCTCCTGCTGGGTGAGACACTGCCCGGACACGGCTGTCTCGCCAGGTTGGAGCTGCAGGATCGGCTCCGCCTCGAGCTGTGCCGGTGTCTGCGCCGCCAACAGCCCAGGGACCATCACCGAACAGAACCCACACACCATAACTTTGTACATTTGGGCTCGCATGGTACGCCTGACGCGCAACGATTTGAGACGACATCTCACTGGCAGCCCGCATCTAGACCGACGACGGTCATCAGGTTGATCCGCCGCACGTCGTCTGCCTCGATCAGCAGACCCTTGACAAGCACCCGACGCCCAACCGCAAGCTGACCGGTCGCGTTCACCTGATCGGATGACGTGAACGCGGCCCGGTCACCAAATGCGAGCAACCCCTCTGCGTCGAGAAAATCCGCGACACCGATGAGTTGAAACTCCTCGGTTCCCCCACCAGCATCGGCGAACTCATCCACCTGGGCGCGGTTGAACACTCCTGGCCGTGTGGTTTCCGGCTCGCCAGCCTGTGTCAACCACCAGGTCCCCGGCCCTTCCTCGCGGTGTTCTACACAACCGGACGTTTGTATGACCTGCACCTGTGGCTCTCGGCGCTGACGCCGAGGGGCGTCTTGCTGACTCGCCAGAGTCGCCACCGCCACGGTGAAGATGGCCAGAATCACTCCCATCATGCGAATTCTGATGCTCGTCATGCCCGTTATCTGGCGTCAACCGCAACCACCATGTCACAAGACACCTGTTCTACTCCTCGGTGCTGCCCTTCGACCCCTCTTCCGCGAGTGTGTATCCGACATTTGTCAGATACATGTCATCCCAACTCTGTTCCGACCAATAGACCTCTTTGTGGGGCGCGGGATTCCGGCGGTTATTTCGGGAGTTGTCATATCGTGCGATCGACTTCACGGTGCTCCCGGCCGGCACTCGGATCGGTTCGGCCAGCTGATACTCGAACTGCCAGTCGAAGTCATAGTTGGGCACGCGGAGGAGTACTTCCTCTCGCCCATCCGGATAGGTCAGCACCCAGGTAAAGTCTTTCCCCCGCACATGCGCATGGACAAACATCGACTGGATGATCGCGTCATTCTGAAAGCCGCCAATCCCGGTGACGGTCCAGTTACCATCGTTCGGTGGGATCGGCGCCAACAGCGGATTCAGCCCTTGTCCTACCTGTCGAGAGGCCGCGGCGGCACGTCGCTCTTCAGGTGACAGTGGTGGCGGCGCCACGAGCTGTTCACCTTCGGATGTGGTTTCCCGAAGCCCAAGCGACCGGACCCGCTGTGTTCGCGGCTCGGTCGCCAGCCAGGCCCCGATCGAGGGTCGGGCCTGCTCCGGCTTGCCTGTCGCCTGATAGTGCAGGTTCCAGATGATGTAGTCGAACAGATCGCCCCGAATTTCCCGGGCCTGTCCCGCTACGGCGACATCTGCGCCCACGCCTGGGATATAGGGGCCAAATCCTGCTCGCTGCGCGGCCGCTTCCTCTCTGGACTCAGCATCCAAATCCCGCCGTTGGGGCCGACCATCTGCCGTGAGATCCGCCACCGCATCCGGATCAATATTGGTGTCCGGCACCGGCACGTAGTCCACCATCGGCCCGCCCGGCCACGCTGGACCGGTGCCCAGCACCATCCCGGTTGGCATGTTGACGAGCCCGGTCGTGATGTGATGGGTGGCCACATAGTTGCCGGGACGCACCTGGGTGGCCGACACCGCCATGACATCATCAAATGGAAGCGGCGTGTACAGGTTGAAGTTTGGTGTCTCTCCATCGGCCGGGAGATTCCAGGCGAACGGGAACTCGATCACGTAGTCTGGCTCCGCGCCGGAGGGGTGACTCCAGCCCGCCGCCGAGAGCCGGGGCGGCTCGGGAGCCGGACCCGCGCCTTGGGGCGCGCCAGCATCGACCCATTCCACGATCGTGGCAATCTCCTCGTCACTGAGGCTCCTGTCATTCGAGAACGTGCCAAACCTGGGGTCGGCGAACCACGGTGGCATCTCCCGGGCCATGACCTTCGCCTTGATGGCCCGGGCCCATGGCCGCGCGTCGGCGTAGGACAGCAGTGGCATCGGCGCCACCTGATTCGGTCGATGACAGCTCGAGCAGTTTTCGAACAAGATGGCGCCAACGTGCTCATTGAACGTCGGGGCCACTTGCGCTTCCACCGGCGCCGCCATCAACCCCACCGCCATCACTCCCGTCAGCGTCATACCCAGTGCTCGCATGATCTCTCTCTCCGTCTCACTCAGTCACAGCAGTTCGAGGGTGCCCTCGTGTTTACGACGCTCCTGCTGTACGACACGCCAATGGTAAACGAGTGATGTGCCTGGTCAAAGCCAGCCGCGCACTGGCAGCTAGCGGACCGATGGTGCGACCGGCGGCGCTGACCCACCAAGGAAAAGTCGATCGCCGCCCACCAGGAGAAAATTCCGGCCAACGCCCTTTGGTGTGCCGTCCTTGGCGTGATACCCCTCTACTGTCAACTCAGTCCCAATTTCCAGGGTGTTCTTCGTCACTCCGTTCCTAATCAGTTCGTTCGGACTCCCACCTTCGATCATCCAGGTCACCACCGCTCCGTCGTCACTTTCGATGTCTAGATGAAACCATGAATGTGGGTTGATCATCTCCCACCTCACGAGCTTCCCGGTCAAGGTCAGCGGTTGCTCGATATCGAACTCGGCGGAAAACGCGTGATGGGTCGACACGGGCGTGGCCGTGACCATCATCAGACAGACACCCGCGACAACACCAGCGATCTTCATGCGCATAACCTTATCCCTCCTGACCAGTACGGACGATCCCGAGAAACCACACTCAAAACACTCCACCCATATTTTATGGGGTCTTGCGTAGGTGCCCATAGATCAAATCTTCAACAAACTCGACACACCGGAACTCCAATACTCGTGCGTTGTCTTCGACACGACGATACAACGGCATCCGTATCTGCCAGGGTCGTGTGAACACGTTCGGGTCCTCGATGGTCACTTCATACCAGAGCGTCTCGGGGCTACGCGGGGTGATCCGTTCAACAACGCGGAGCGCGTCGGTGTGGAAGTTCCCAGACCGGTCGAACCAGGTCTGTCCATTGAACCCGGTCGTATCGATCACCAGGCTGTCCCCATCCCAGTGGCCATTTGACCACCCCATCCAACTATCGGCGGGAGCTTCCATCTGATCCTCCATATACACCGTGCGTACCGCCCCGGCGAACTCGTGCAGGATCATGATGTGGGCCTGACTTTGGATAATCTGGACGGGAAACGGCATATACATCCCACGCGGAACACCGGGCAGATAACACTTGATAGCCGGATCACGTCCAAGCTGATCCGCTCGATTCTCATCCCGTTGCGCGCGGGCCTCCGGGGTGTACGGAATGGTGTCGCCCACGATGATGCCGAGCCCTCCTGGAACCGCCGACAACGCGCCGAGCTCCCGTACCACGCTGGGGCCAGCCGAGTGCGCCTCGACGTCCCAGTGAGCCGAACCAAGCGCCTGCCAGATGCCGTTGAGGTCCGGACGGCCATCGGGGGCCCGCGGTGCAACATATTCCGATGAGGACTGCGCGGACACCGGCGTGGTCGCCAGCACGAGCATGACCGCACAGGACCCGACCAACCACTGACTGTACGTCGTCATATCATCTATCCCTGGATTCCGTCTCGGCTTCCGCGGCGCGCTGCTCCTCGAGGCGTGCCCCCACAAGCGTGTTGTAGAGCCCATAGTTGCCCTCGTGGCAAGCAAATTCAAATAGCGGGCCACGGCTCCGCTGGATCGGCGTTTCGACCGTCCATGGGCGGCCCCACGTCCCAGGATCGTCCACCGTAAAGCTATACCGGATCACGTCGTCGGCGATACGCGTAAACCGCTCGGTCACCGTCAGCTGGTCGCTCGACCCCTGAAACGGGTTCTTCGCATTGAAGTTGGACGTCTCGACCACAAGCGTCTCACCTTCCCAATGGCCACGCGAGACGCCAATCCACTGCCGGAGCCCCGCCGGCACCTGGTCCGCGTTGTCGTCGATCGAAATAATTCGCGCATCGTGAATCATCTCCGACAAAATCATCACGTGACCTGGCGCCTGCACGATGTGGTAGTTGCTGTTGTATCCACTGGCCATCATCGGAGGACCGACCCCTCGCATGATGATGCAGCGATCATCGAGCTGATTGGCCTCTGCCGAGTCCCATCGACCACCCAGCTTGGCTTGCGCCTCGGCTCGCTCAGCCGCCAGCAGCTCGCCCGCGGCATTGACCGGTGGAAGCCGTCCGTCGGGAGGGTCCACGATCAACGAGGTGCGTCGGTTCTCGGCCCTCGCCGCCTGGCTCCGGTCCAGTCCGAACTGGGTGAAATCGTAGTGCACATCCGGAATCGTGCCAGGTTCGGTCAAGGCGCTTTCACGAACCGCCGCGCCGCCCTCGATCTCGGCCAGCTCCTCGGGCGTGTAGAACGTCGCCGTCACGCCCTCACGTCGCTCGAGCGGCGTGTAAGTCTGGTTTGACCAAAAGCCTTGAATGTCCGGTTGCCCATCCGGCGTACGCGGGGCTCGATACTCACCCTCTGCCTGGCCGGCACCCGACGCCGGTTCAGTCATCTGCGCAGCGGCTGAAACCGCCACAAACAGCCCCAGCACCCAGCGGCACGATGCAGTGCCTCCACGAAGCATATTTACACTCCTTTTGCGGATACCCAATTGACGCGAACCAGTCAATTATCGCTCATCTTCGTCTTCCTGGAGCGCGATTTGGTATCTCCGGTTCCCGATACATCTCCAACACGGCGCAAACCCACGGGTCGCAACGCAGGAAGTCCTCGGCGTAGTCGGTGAGCAGGTCGGTCGTATAGCCCTGCCGATCGACGCGCTCACCGTTGATGTTCAGCGTGGGATTCTCATATGGTCCCTGCCCGCGGACCGACACCCCAGTGGTCGAACCCGAGACGTGGGTCGTCGCTGGACCCGCCCATATGCCATTTGCCGACGAACGCCGTCTCGTACCCGTCGGCCTGCAGATCCAGCGGGAACGTCGGGAAATCGGTCGGCATCGGTGTGCTGTTGTCCAGCACCTGATGCGTATGGGCGTAGAGCCCGGACAGGATCGACGCTCGACTCGGCGAGCAGAGCGAGGTGGTGACGAAGGCGTTCTCGAAGAGGACGCCGCCCTCGACGAGCCGGTCGAGCCGCGGCGTCTCGAAGTAGTCGTTCCGCGAGCCCAGCCCGTCGAACCGCTGGTCGTCCGTGAAGATGAAGACCATATTGCGCGGTGCCTGACGAGCAGAACGAGGCACCGGTTGCCCGGTCGGCTGTGCGTCGACGAGCTTCGGCAGAACGCCGAGACCGGTCAGCGTCATCACCAGCAGCATCCGGAATCCCGTTCCCCCCATGGGTTGGCTATTTGTCACGACGGGTCACTAAACGTGAAAACCGGTGGTGACGGCTGCGTGTAAAAGAAACGGAGGGTGCGTTGAGTCGAATCGGCCGGTAGACGCGCACGAGACGAAAGAGCTGCTTCGACGAC
>JAYZGM010000292.1:0-7452 GCA_036336225.1 Acidobacteriota bacterium
TGCGTTTTCCCCCTGAACGAAGAGTGTTTTTCAAGACAGATCATGCGTATCGCCTACCAGGGTGAGCCTGGTGCTTACTCGGAAGCGGCCGCGCTGCGGATCAAACCCACGGCCGATGTGTTGCCACAGGAGAGCTTCGAGGCGGTGTTTATGGCCGTCAAAGAGGGGATTTCGACCCACGGCATCCTCCCGATCGAGAATACGATCGGTGGCACGATTCACCAGAACTACGACCTACTCCTTCAGTATGAGTTGCCGATCGTCGGCGAGGTGAAGCAGCCGATCGTCCACAATCTCTTGGCATTTGGCGGGACCCCGCGTGAGATGTTGCGACGGGTCTACTCGCACCCGCAAGGACTCGCCCAATGCGAGCGATTTCTTCGAACACTGGATAACGTCGAGCTGGTGCCGACGTACGACACGGCTGGCAGCGCCAAGATGATTCGCGATGGTGAGCTGCGTGACACCGGAGCGATCGCCTCCCAGCGCGCTGCTGACATCTTCGGGTTGACGATTTTGGAAGCAGGGGTGCAAGACTTCGCGGACAACACCACTCGATTCCTGCTGGTCGGTCGTGACGCGACACCGTTTGGGACACCGAACAAGACCACGGTCGTGTTCACCGTCACCAACGACGCGGGTGCGTTGTTCAAGGCATTGAGTGTATTTGCGCTACGCGACATCGATCTGACCAAGCTCGAGTCGCGACCGATTCCAGAGCGTCCGTTCGAGTATCTGTTCTATGCCGATCTCTCCGGTACCCGTGACGACCTGCCGTGCACGCGGGCGCTGATGCACCTGGCCGAGTTCGCTCCCATGCTCCGGACACTAGGCTCCTATCCACGCTGGGAAGAACCGGTGCCAGACGCACCGAAGTAGGCAGGAGTTCTCCCGTGAAGCGGGGCGGGGCGTGGGGTCCCCTGCGATTGACGAAGCCGGGATGTGGGGCAGAGCCCCTAAGAAGAAGACACATGCCAAACCGTCTCGCTCACGAGCCCAGTCCGTATCTCCTTCAGCACGCTCGCAACCCTGTGGATTGGTATCCCTGGGGCGAGGAGGCTTTTGCGCTTGCTCGCGACCGCGATTGCCCGATTTTCTTGTCGATCGGCTACTCCACCTGTCACTGGTGCCACGTGATGGAGCATGAGTCGTTCGAGCACGAGGAGATCGCCGGGGTACTCAACGATCAGTTCGTGCCGATCAAGGTGGATCGTGAAGAGCGTCCGGATGTGGACCGCGTGTACATGACGTTCGTACAGGCGACCACCGGGTCGGGGGGGTGGCCGATGAGCGTGTGGCTGACCCCGCAGCTTAAACCATTTTACGGCGGGACGTATTTTCCACCCTCTGCGAAGTGGGGCCGTCCCGGATTCATCGAGATCTTGAACGAGATCGCCAAGCAGTGGCGAGAGTCTCGTGCCAAGCTACTGACCTCGGCCGATGGCGTCGTCGAGCGGCTGCGGGAGGTTCAGCAGAACCGGGCACAGGCAGATGGTGGTCGGATTCCCGATGGGGAGCTGTTGACGGCCGGCGTCGGCGAGTATGTCAGTACCTTTGACCGGCGGGCCGGTGGGTTTGGCGACGCGCCAAAGTTCCCCCGACCCGCGGAGCTGTTGTTCCTACTCCGCGAGCACGCACGGACCGGCGATGTGGAGGCGCGTCACATGGTGCTCGAGACGCTCCGCGCTATGGCGTTGGGTGGGATGCGTGACCATGTCGGAGGGGGATTCCATCGCTATTCCGTTGATGCAGCGTGGCGGGTGCCTCACTTCGAGAAGATGCTGTATGACCAGGCCCAGCTCGTTCTGGCGTTTCTCGAAACTTCCCAGGCTGCAACTGAGTCCTCTTTCGCCGATGTGGCTCATGACACATTGGCCTACGTGGAGCGTGAGCTGTTGCATGCCCAGGGTGGCTTCTTCTCCGCCGAAGATGCCGACAGCGTGCCGCCTGAACAGGCCGGACGGCCGGATGCGGCTAAGAGCGAGGGGGCGTTCTACATCTGGTCCCACGACGAAGTCGAGACGCTCTTCGCGGAGGACACCGATGTCGTTCGATTTCGCTACGGGGTTGAACCGGAGGGCAACGCGCCCCAGGATCCACATGGGGAGTTCACCAAGAAGAACCTGCTGTATGTCGCCCGTGGCGTCGACGACGTAGCGCGGTTGACAGGTCGGGGGGTGGACGCGGTCATGAAGGTGCTCGACGGGCGTAGGGTGCGCCTGTTCGAGGCTCGCAGCCAACGTCCGAGACCACACCTCGACGACAAAGTGCTGACCGGGTGGAACGGACTGATGATTGCGGCGTTTGCCCGGGCGGCACGGGTGACGCCCCTTGACGAACCCCGGGCCGCGGCTCCACTCGAGACCGCCGTTCGCGCGGCGCAATTCCTCCGTGATCAGTTATGGGATGCGCCACGACAGCGGCTGTTGCGACGATTTCGCGACGGGCAGGCCGGTATTGACGGGTATGCGGAAGACTATGCATACGTGGTCTGGGGGCTCGTGGAGCTGTTCCAGGCCGGAGGTGATCCCCGATGGCTCGATTGGGCCGAGCAATTACAGGACATCCAGAACGAGCTGTTTTGGGATGGTCAAGATGGTGGTTGGTTCAGCACGACGGGTGAGGATGAGGCCGTGCTGTTACGTCTCAAGGAGGATTACGATGGGGCCGAGCCGTCGGCTGGATCGGTCAGTGTCTGGAACCTGCTCAGTCTGGCCCATTTGTCTGATGGCGAGAAGGCGAGCGGGTATGTGGACCAGATCGAGCGAGCGCTGCGTCGTGTGCCCGTGTCGGCGCAATTGGCCCGGGTCGTGCCGATGATGATGGCGGCGGCGTCTATGTATCGGACCGGTCTCACGCAGGTGGTGCTGGTTGGGTCGAAAGATGACCCGGAGACCGCTGCGCTTCATCGCGTGTGGCTCGAGCGATACGTGCCGGCCGCAGTCAGCGTTGTCGTCGAGCCGGGTGAGCACCAGGTGGCTGTCGCCCAACGTCTGCCCTGGCTGGCGTCGATGCAGGCAGTAGACGGGCGTCCTACCGCCTATCTCTGCCGCGACTTTACCTGCCATCGCCCAGTCACGGATCCGGGTGAGCTTCGGGTCCAGCTTGCGTCCCTCACGCGAACGGAGTCTACCCGATGACCTTCGATGTCGAGGTCTTGCTCAAGGGAACGGATGAGGTGGTCACCGAAAACGTGGCCCACGACGGTCCCGAGCCGTCCGGGTGGACGGACGTGGATGTCCGGGAGGTGCTGCTGTCGACGCTCCGGGTCTTTGCGCGGGTGAATAGCAAGGATGGTCCCAGCACCGGTGAGGTGTCCTTGCGTGGCCTGAGCTGGATCGTGACGGAGGTCGAGGCCGGGGTGGTGATTGCCATCGAGATACCGAGCGGAGCGATTGCCGCCGGTCCGTTTGCCGTACCGGCTGATGAGTTGACACAAATGATTGCCCGGGTGATTTCGTCGAGCGCCCAGACGGGGCAGGTCCACTAGCCGCCCGTGGTGAAACCCGGTGTCGCACGGGATGCAGCAGGGCTTTTACCACGGGCGACTAGGTCGTGTGATTGACTCGTTTCGCCCCGCACCCCTAAGTCCGACACTCCGCGCTCACCCATCATCGCGAGGCCTTGTCGGAGGGTCGGCCCTTTCGTCCTTTCCAAAGACTCCCGCCCTCTGGCAAGATAGCAACATTCGCGAGACGCACGACGACTGAGGAAGAGAGCGATGTCCCCCAGGATGGATGCCGTCGACCCAGAGGACTACGACGCCTCACGTCGGGCCTTCCTGAAGTGGAGTGCACTGTTTGGTGGCGCCGCGGCCCTCGGTGGCGGAGGGTTGCTTCTCTCTCGGGAGGTATCCATTCCGGCGAGTGTTGCCACGGCGGTGTCTCGGGGGCGTCAAATCTTTCATACGGCGAACACGCCGGAGTGTCTCCATTGTGCGCTTCTGGCGCATGTCGAGGACGGTCGTCTTGTGAAGGTCACTGGAGACCCCGACTTCAATGTTCTGGCCTGTGCCCGTGGGATCTCTCGTATCCGACAGCTCTACAGCCCGCACCGGCTCAAATATCCGATGCGTCGGGTCGGAAAACGCGGCGAGGGACAGTGGGAGCGGATCAGCTGGGAGGAGGCGCTCGACACCATCGCCGAACGGTATCGGCGCATCAGGGACGAGGACGGGAATCAGGCGTTTCTCGTCATAGGCGGAAGCGGGAACTGGTCGAGTCTCTCCACGGGCGTGCGTGGCCTCTACTCCGCGTTCTGGAATCGCTTTGGCGGGAACACTCGGACCATTTCGTCACTCTGCTGCGCCTCGGTCACCCAAGGCTTCAACGCCGTGTTCGGTGGCGGTCGTTCCGAGTTCAGGGACGAGTGGGTGCACACGCGATTCTTTCTGGCCTGGGGCAATAACCCGGCAGTGTCGAATCAGGGCTACATGAAGAACCTCTTCCAGGCCCGAGAGGACCATGGTGCACCCCTCGTCACGATTGACCCGCGTCTGAGCGAGACAGCGGCGTTGTCCGACCGCTGGATTCAGATCCGACCTGGCACGGACGCGGCGCTTGCGTTGGGGATGATTCGGGTACTGCTCACAGAGGCGCTGATCGACACAGAGTATGTGCGCGCCTATACCAACGCGTCGTTTCTGGTGCGGTATGGCGAGGATGGATACGACCTGAAAGCCAGGGCGGACGCCTGGCCGGCTGGTGGGCACGAGCTGCCGGTCGATCTGCGTCGTTTGCAGCTGCTGACGCGGTCCGGAAGCGGTCTCGGGCGGTTCGTCGTCTGGGACGAGACGAGCTCGCGACCACTGCCCGCTGACACACCGGGAACACGGTCCGCGCTTGGTGGTACCTATGAGATCGACGGGGTTCGGTATCAGCCGGTCCTCGAATGGCTCCGTGCGATCGCCGGTCGTTATACCCCGGAGGTGGTGCATCGGATTACCGGAGCGTCGCCCGACCTCGTGACGACGGTGGCGCGAGAATTTGCCGCCGCCAAGCCGGCAGCGATCATTCAAAACATGGCGGGCGCGCAGCGTACCGAACACGGGACGCTCACGGTCATCGGTCAACTCTATCTCGCATCACTGACCGGGAACGTCGGGGTGCTTGGTGGCGGGGTCAATGACACCGGGGGGTTCTTGGGTCAAGGGGGTAGCATCAACCACCCGGTGCCCTTGCAACAAAACGAGCCGATCGAGGGGATTCCGATCACCAAATTGGGCGAGTATCTCGTCGAGCAGCAACCGCATCCGATCAGAGCGATGCACGTGGCTGGTTCCGGATTGCTCACCCAGTATCCAAATACGAAGAAGATCATCGAAGGATTGGATAACGTCGAGTTGATGGTCGTGCAAGACATCTTCATGACCACAACCGCGCGCTATGCGGACTTCGTGCTCCCGGTGACCACACTCTTCGAAACTCGGAACCTCTTGGCCGGTACGCGGAGCCGATATATCCAGCTCATGGAGCAGGCGATCGAGCCTCTCTTCGAGGCGCGGTCTGACCGTTGGATCATGACCGAGCTGGCGAAACGCCTCGGGTTTGGCAACGATTTCAACAAGCCGGATGATGAACTCCTCCGTCGTGTCTTGGAGCCGACCGGCGTGAGTCTTGAGCAACTCGAAGAGGGACCGGTCAACCCCATGCCTGACCCGTGGGTTCCGTTCGTCGACAAGCACTTCAACACGCCGTCGGGCCGGATCGAGCTCTTCTCGTTGTATCTCCAGGAAAGAGGGTTCGCCCCACTCCTCGAGTATCTCGACCCGACCGAGGCGCCATGGGTCGACGCGGTGCTCGCCGAGCGATATCCGCTCCAACTCATCAACCGGAAGAACCACAATCACGTCAACTCCAGCTTTCACCATCATGACCTGTTGACGGAGATCTGGGCTCGGCAAGTACTTCAGATTCATCCCGATGACGCGGTGTCTCGCGGTATCGAACACGGGGGCCGTATCCGTGTGTTCAACGACCGAGGTGCCATCGACGCCCAAGCGGAGGTGACTGCGGGCATCATGCCGGGTGTCGTGAGTGTGACGACCGGATGGGGCGGGGTCGACGAAAAGCAGACCGCGAGCATCTTGAGTCCGGACACATACGACCCGATCTCGTTGGGGCATACGCTGAACTCCTCCATGGTTCAGGTGGCCGTACAGGGAGACGTGACATGACCCAAGTGGCGTTTTTTGTTGACGTCAATCGTTGCACTGGTTGTCGAACCTGTGAGATTGCCTGCAAGGTCGAGAACGGCGTCGAGATAGGTCCGCGGTGGCGCAAGGTGAGAACCGTCGAGGGGGATGAGGGCGGTCCCTTTATGTATCACGTTTCGATGGCGTGCAATCACTGCGAGTTGCCGGTCTGTGCGGACGCCTGTCCGTCGGGTGCCATCCAAAAACGACCCGATGGCATCGTCGTGGTCGACCAGACCAAGTGTATCGGCGCGCGTCTGTGTGCGTGGGCCTGCCCCTACGATGCACCGCAGTTCAGTGACGAGACCGGCAAGATGGAGAAGTGCAACTTCTGCTCCCATCGGATCGATGCCGGCACGGGCGGACCTGCGTGCGCCGAAGCGTGTCCCACCAAGGCACTGCAGTGGGGCACCCTCGATGAGGTGGCCAAGAAGCAGGGGGCGACCGCCTCGTTTGGTCCACTGCCAGACGCGGAGATCACTCGTCCGGCGGTTCGTTTCATTCCTCTCAAGCTGGTCCGAGCGTAATCCGCGACGGTGGATCCTCGCGACTGGGCGCTCGTCGCATTCACGATCCTGACGCAGGCCGCGGTCGGTGCGTTTCTCACGCTGTTGCTCCTGTCAACCATAGCCAGCGTCCCTGTGACCTCCTCACGCGGTTTCCAGCGTGGGGCTCACGCCATCGTGCTTGGCGTCCTCGCTGCGGGGATGGTGGCCGCGCTCTTCCATTTATCGACGCCACTCGAAGCGGTCCGCGCGATGGTCAACGTGACATCGTCCTGGCTGAGCCGGGAAGTCGTCTTTGGGGGGCTGTTCAGCGTGCTACTGGGCGGGCTTCTTCTGGCGGAGCGGCACGACACCCGTTGGTGGCGAGCCATACACTGGCTCGGTTGGACGGCGGCGGCCGCCGCCGTCACGTTCTTGGTCTGCCAGATTAATATCTATCTGCTTCCCGCGCAGCCTAGCTGGAACAGCCTGGCCACGCCGCTTGCGTTTGGCGGCACCACGCTTCGTCTGGGAGTGCTTGGTGTGGCCGTCGGGCTCCTGTGGTACGGCGTGGATAAGACCAGACGAGAGCAGGAGTCTGCACACAGTCATGCGACCACGTTCGCGACCTTGCGTTGGCTGGTCGTGTTGGGGCTTTTTGGATTGGTCGCGGAGTTGGTGGTGGTGGCGCTGCAGGTGGCGCCCTTGGCTGATGGAACACCGGCGGCAGCGCTGGCGAGCGCGCGGCGGTTGACCGAGGACTACCGAGATGTC
>JAYZGM010000293.1:0-7339 GCA_036336225.1 Acidobacteriota bacterium
GAGGCACCCGGCGGTGACCTGGGTAAACGCGCCGGCGGGCGGGGTGCTCTCGCCGCTGTTTCGACGTCCCCAACAGGACAGTGTGCCATCCTGGCGCCGACCGCAGACGTGCAGACACCCCGCGGAGACCTCCACGTAATCGTCGTGGGGCGGGAACCCGTCGGTGTTCCCCCAGCAGGTCACGGACCCATCGGCCGCCAGGCCGCAGGCTGCGAAGCCACCCACGGTCACGTCCACGAAGGGGCCCGCTTGAGCGCCGTTGACCCGGTCATACTCGCCCCAGCACAGGACGCTGCCGTCGGCGTAGCGCCCGCAGGTGTTGAACGTCCCCGAATGCAGGCTGACGAAGGGCCCCTCGAACTCCCCGGCCACCAGCCCAACGCAGCGCGCCGAGCCGTTCTCGAAGAGCCGACAGTTATGAAAACCACCGACGCTGAGCTCCGCTTGGACCACCAGCTGGCAGCTGTTAAGGCAGCCGTCCAGGTTGACGTCATTCCCGTCGTCGCAAGCCTCGCCGTTCTCGGCGTCAACGACACCGTCCCCACAGTAGCTGGTCTCGCCCGGCACCTGCATGCAGCCATCGCTGCACACCTGGCAGGCCTCATCGCCATAGGCGCAGGCGGACTGCGCTCCATTCGCCTCACCGTCATCGCATTGCTCGGCGTCTTGAACGACACCATCGCCGCAGAGGGGGCGCTCGTCGCATAGCTCACCGGCGGCGCCTTCGATACACACGCAGGCGCCGTCATCGTTACAGAAGGCGTCTCTCAAGCTGAACGAGTAAACCGCCCCCCAGAAGTCGATAATATCGGAGTGATCCGGCATCCCCAGAAGGACTTCGTTACCCGCGATGGCCACGCTCCAGGCCAGATCCTTGGAGAATCGAAGCGGCTCGGTCGCTAGGATAGGACCTGCCGACCACTCATCCGTTGCCGGGTCGCGGACAAAAACATGCGCCACGCCCGTATCATCGGTGAAGTTTCGATAGACCCCAGGGGCGCCGATCACGATCATATCTCCATCGATCGCGACATCGTACCCGAAGTAATCCCCATCTTCGATCTCCCAAGGCCTTGAATGCGCCAGCTCAGTGGCCTGCTGCCACTGGCCATCGGGATTTCGCACGTAGAGGTCAGCGCGCCCGGAGCTTCTCCAAAAATGAGAGCCGATGACCGCCCGGTCGCCATCGTTGGCGATGGCTGAACCAAAATTCGAGCTCGCGCCAGGAAAGGCGACAATTCGCTGGGTGCGCACCCAGGCCCCATCCACGTTTCTCTCGAAGACGTACACTACGCCTTCGGATACTCGACTGTCCGTCAAACCACCTAACATGAGTACATCGCCATTGAAGGCGATGGCCCGCTCACCAAAGAGTCGTGCCCCATTTGGGTCATTGGCTGAAATTCGAGAGACATACTGCCACCGACCGTCCGCGTTACGCTCAAACTCATAGACTGCACCGCGTCGGTCGGAGACGAAATCACCTATAAAGGCATGAGGGCCGCGCACCGTCAGCACACTCCCGAAGGCGCCGCTGGTGAGTGGATAATCCGCCCCAGCGATCGTTTGGCTCAGTCGCCAAATTCCGTCATCATCGGGAGAAAACACCCGGACAAGCCCGCCTCCCCCGAGGAGGAGTTGCTCACCGCTCAAGGCGACTTTCCAACCCAATGAGTCCGCATTCACGTCCGCCGCGGTCAAGGCAACCACGGGATCCCACTGACCGGGTGCGCTGCGTTCGTAGAGAAAGACGCGGCCGTTCTGGCCTCGTCCACCCACCGCCAGACGCTCACCGTCAACCGCTACGCTCCCGCCAAAATACAACGCGCGCTGGAAGTTGTTGATCGGACGTAAATGGCTGAGCTGAGCGTACCGTGGGCCAAAGGCCGTGCCGGATGCCTCACACACGCCGGCGCAGCCTCCCGCTTCGGCAACCTCGCAGCGATCGGTGCATCCATCAACCTGGATGTCATTCCCATCATCGCACTGCTCTCCGGGCTCCACGACGGCGTTGCCGCACACCGCGACGGGCGTGCACTGGTCAGTGCAGTCGTCGCCCCCGTCGCAGACTTCGTCATCCTGGACGAAGCCATCGCCGCAGCGGGCCAGCTCGCAAACATTGGTGCAGGCGTCGGTATTGTCGTCATTCCCGTCGTCACACGGCTCGCCCTCCCGCCGACAGTCCGTCTTCTCGTAGGTGATGTCGTGGTCCTCGTCGCAGGTGTGGTTGACCTTATAATAGTCGCCAGCCGTGGTCCTCAGACAGAAGGGACGCGCCTGACCATCGCCTCCACAGCTGAACTCAGTGCTCACGTGGTAGGGGCGCCCGTCGTCGGGCCCGCAGTCGAGCGCGCCATAGGGAACGTCTACCAACGCCAGCTGCGCGCCGTTGGCTGGCAGCAGGACCGTCCCGGGCGATGGACCTTTGACGCCGTCGTCATCGCCGGTGACTAGATCGACCTCGGGGTCGTCTCGGTCCGCGGCCCTCGGAGCGTCGAAGTCAAGGCCTTGGCCATCGGGTATCGCGCCGGCCTCGGGGATCCCACAGCGTGGATCTGGCCGGCGAACGAAGCCATCGCCACAGCGGGCGGGCGTGCAGGCGTTGGTGCAGGCGTCGGTGTTATCGTCGTTGCCGTCGTCGCAGGCCTCATCGGCCATGGCGAAGCCGTCGCCGCACACCGGAGCGCACTCATCGTCATCGTCTAGGGCGAAGCCGATATCGCAGGCACAGATGGGTCCGTCATCGTCTTCCGCACAGACCTGTTCGCAGCCATGCTGGCCCACGCATGCGCTCACCTCGACGCAGAGATCATCGGACCATTCGATCTGACCGTCATCGCAGGGCACGGGTCGGCCCGACGTCTCTCGGCAGTCGTCGCCACAGACCGGGCACTCGACCTCGCCGGGCGCGCCGCGATCGACGACGGTGTCCCCGTCATCGCACTCTTCGCCCGCGTCGACGACGCCGTCACCGCAGGTGGCCGCCTCTGTGCGGATCACCCGCACAAACTCCACGCGCAGGTCGTCCTCACTTCGGTTTCGCACGGCGAAGTCGGTCGAGCCATCGAAGGCGTCAGCGAAGCGCACCTCTGGGAGGCGGAAGACAGCGGTCCGTAGCCCAGCCTCTCCGGCGGCCACACCGCCCACGGCCGCCGTCTGGACTGTGCACTCACCGCGTTGGTACTCCAGCGTCCAGTCGCTCGCGGCGTCTTGATAGAAGGTCACGTGCACCTCGATGTTGCGGTGGTCGCCGCGCAAGAAGCCTGCGTCCGCGTCGAAGTAGATGCTGCGCTGCCCCCGAGCGACGTCGGTGCGCAGGCCGTCAAAGCTCAGGTCATCGTCGTGAAAGAGGCTCCCATCACGCCGGGCGCCCACCATCGTCACACCGTCGCCGCAGACGTCTCGCTGGACGACAAAGCGCTCCATGTTGCGTACCCATGGACGCCGCAACCAGGAGACCATCCCGTTCTCAGTAAAGCGACCGAAGGAGCGGCTGAAATACCGATCGTGCGACGCCCGCAGCGCCGCCCAACCGTCGAAGGCGTCGCCGCGCTGCCGGCCGAGTGAGTGGCGGACCCAATGCCAGTGGTCCCGAAAACGGTCCAAGCCGCTCCCACCGCTGGCGTAGATCCAGTTCATGCGCATCTGCAGCGCCTTCAAGTTGGCCAGGCGGACGACGCGCCCGTGCGCGGCGCGATCATCGCGGTCGACCCCGTTTCGCAGGCCGCACTCACCCGCGAGGAAGCACTCGTTCTCGGTCCCAAGCACTCGGCCATCATAGCCGACCCAACTCTCATCGGCGGCGACGTGGCCGTTGGGCTGAATCGTCAAACCGTAGGCGGGCACCTCGTTGAGGTGACTGTCGAAGTTCTCGGTGATCCCGTTCCGAATGCCCAAGCCCGCGAGCACAGCGTCCCGCGGTAGGAGGCTGATGTCCTCGTAGCTCCAAGGTCCATTGGCGTCCGCAGCGCCGCCCACATCAGGGATGCTGTACGGATGGTCTTCGCCGGTAAAGACCAGCTTACCCGCGTCATCACCGAAGAGCGTCACCAGATCGGCCGTCATCGTGCGGAACCAGTCGATATACTCAGCCTCGGTGACCCGCCCTTGCTCGGCGGCGTACTCGATGACTCCTAGCCCATATTCTGCGTACCGGTAAACGCCCGGCACGTACATCATGATGAAGCGGTCATTATCGCGGAGCTGGTCTGCTAAAAGCGCGTAGGTGTCTCTCAGATACCCCCAGACACATGGGTTCCACAGTGGCAGGTACGCGTTCTCGCCGGCGGCGGTGAAGGGGTGCCCGCCATGCTCAGGTCTCGAACATCGCTCGATGACCCACTCCGGCGCCCAGGTCACATGCCCGGTGTACATGCGCACCCAATAGGCCTTGTCGCCCGCGGTCTGCTCACGCCATGACCGTTTATTCGTGGGTGGCTGCTCGGGATCCGAACGAAAGACGCCGACGGCGTCGAGGTCCAGCGGACCGTCAGCCGTTGGTCGCAATTGTCGCCAGGAGACGTCGACGACATAGGCGTCCGTCGGCACAGGGGCCGGACCGTCGCAGACGCCATCAACGCATGGCTGTCCATCGAAACATGGCGCCTCGTCGTTGCATCGCACCACCGGATTTGGGCCTGTCTGCTCTGGACCTCGCCCGAAGAGCCCGGCGGAGGCGACCGGGTCTTCTACAGCCCAATCCGGGACGGTCCAGTGGTATCCATCCGTGATGTCAGCGACGACTGGATCGTCGTCCTGGCAAGCCACGAGCGGGTTCGCTGCCGGCTCGCCTTCACAGGGATTGAAATGACAGCTGACGATGGGGCAGCCCGTCCTCGACACGGGAGGCGCGTCATCGTCAGGCGCTTGAGTCACCACCGATGTATGGGTAATCCCCTGGCCGTAGAGGCACCGACACGCTTGAAGCGCGGTGCCGATCTCAGCGTCGTTACATAGGTTCGCGTTGAACCAGGTCCCCGAGGGTCGAACGCAAGCGGCCCACGCGTCGTCGCCTTTTTCGTCACACTTCTCTGCGCACGCCTCCAGACCTAAGTCGCACGCCTCTTCAGCGAGACAGTCGACCCGCGCCTGCTCTGCTCTCGCTTCGCAGTCGGGCATGTCCTCTCTGTCTGGGGTGCCACGACGGACACAGCTGGGATCAAATGGGTCTCGATTGCAGTCACGCCACGCTCGGATTCCCTCCAGCTGCGGCAGGTCGGGACATTGATCTGGCGTCACGTATCCCGCGATATGCAGCAGGGGCTCGCAGGTGCGTCCATCATCATTGGAAAAGAAGCCAGCGTTGCATTCACACGTGAAGCCCGGTCCACTGTCGACGCACCGGGCGTCGGGTGAGCAGTCATCGAGCTCTGCGGCGCACTCATCGACGAACGCACAGTCGGCGCCGCACTCATCGCCGCCGTCGCACGCCTCACCAGCCTGGACATAGCCGTCGCCACAGCGGGCCAGCTCGCAGACATCGGTGCACGCGTCGGAGTTATCATCATCGCCGTCGTCGCAGGCTTCATCTCCGTTGACCATCCCATCACCGCACGCGCTGGTCTCGCCAGGTTGCTCAGTACAATCGGCGGCGCAGACCGTGCAGGCCTCGGCGCCATAGTCGCAGACCTCGGTGATGTTATTGCCGTCATCGCAGGCCTCGCCGCAGTCGCCACGTTGCCAATCGAGGACGATGAACCCTTCATTCTCCGCACCGCACAGACCCGTGATCATGTACTTCATGTAGTTGCCTTCAGCGGTGCGTATGCACATGACCCCAGCGTCCGCCTGGTCGCACCCGATGATGTCGAAGCCATAGGCGCGCCCATCGTCGGGACCACAGCGCACTTCATCGAAGTCTGCCCCAGCGATGAACACCTGGCGCGCGCCGTTGATCGCTTGGATCACGCCACTGTGGGTGACATCGCCGCCCTGTCCGAGGTCCGGTTCGGTGGGGAAACCCTCATCGAAGTCGTATGCGTCGCCCAGGGACAGACCGGCGCCGTTGAGTCCATCGCACTGCGCCCCGCCCAGCTGAACGACGCCATCGCCGCAGCGGGCGACCTGACACGCATTGGTGCACTCATCGGTGTCGTCGTCGTTCCCGTCGTCGCAGGCCTCGCCAGCGGTGGGGTTGAGCACACCGTCGCCGCAGCGTGCTTCGGTGCAGTCAGCGTCACAGCGATCGCTCTCACCAACGTCGTCACACTGCTCCTCTGCGTCGTTGACGCCGTCGCCGCAGACGTCGGTGTCACCCGCCTGCTCCGTGCAGTCCGCCGCACACACGATGCAAGCGTCGACCCCATACGCGCACTCTTCGGTGACCGTGTTGCCGTCATCGCAGCCTTCACCGTCGTCAACGGTCCCGTCGCCGCAGACGTTGGTCTCGCCGGGTTGCTCGGTACAGTCCGCCGCGCAGACGGTGCATTGTTCTAAACCGTACTCGCACTCTTCGGTGACCGTGTTGCCGTCATCGCAGCCTTCACCGTCTAATCGAATACGGCGAACCCGAGGGCCCTCACGTTCGTAGAGGAGCAAAGCGCCACCGCCGGACAACGCCGTCAGCCCCGGCCAGAATGAAGGCGCGTCCGACGCCGTCACGACCGGCGACCAAACCACACCTTCGCGATTGGGCACACCATCGCTGTAGAGTAGTTTAATGGACGCCCCGTCGGGCCAGCGCCCACCGGGGCCGTCCTCATCGGTCATAAACGCCACAACCAACCGACCGTCGGCGAGGGTGATGACCGATGGGGCCCCTGCATGACGGTCGTCCTGCTCCGGCGCATACACAACGCGTCGATTACCCCAGGTCTCGCCATCGTCGGTGGAGGTGACCGATCGAATCACAAAGGGTCCACTGTCATCATCGCGAAAGGACTCGAAGACCGCGAAAAGCGTCCCATCGGACAGTCGAGCGACACCGGGCATCCCGTCTCTCGATTGGGCGTGGGAGGCGACAGTGATGCGGTCTCCCCAAGTGAGTCCACCATCCGGTGAGCGTCGCATCACGATGTCTTGCTTACCGCCCACGGCATGTTCCCAGGCATAATACACCTGTAAATGGCCATCGGCGCCGCGAAGAAGGAAGGGCTCCCAAAGACCATGACCCCGGTCATTCACCTCGATCTCACTCGCCAGACGCCACGGTCCGTCATCACCCTCCCTGGCTGACAACAAGAGGCGATAAATGGAGCGGCCATCCACCCGGTCGTGATGACGAAACGCGACCAGTACGCGATCACGGGACCACTCAAAGGGAAACCCATTGCCCAGGGTTCTGTCAGGAATCGATGGTTCCCGTGCGATGGATGCCCGCGGTCGCCAAGGACCAAAACCG
>JAYZGM010000294.1:0-7563 GCA_036336225.1 Acidobacteriota bacterium
GCTGCTGGATACGCCCATGTCCGTGGCCTTGCTCGTTGACAATGGCGACTGGTTTTCACGCGACGGTAGCGTCAACGCCTTACGAGACGGCATGATCGCGTTTCTCGACGCGCTCCCCCCACAGCACGAAGTTGGTCTCTACACCATCGGCGGAAATCCTCGGCAGCGCGTCGGGTTCACCAGAGACCGCGACCGGCTCCGGGAAACCGCGTCAAAGGTGTTTCCAGAACGTGGAGCCGGCACTGCCCTGCTCGACAGCATCCGCGACACCCTGGAACGTCGACTCGAGGACGACGCGACCTTCCCGGTGTTCGTCATGATGCTCTCTGACAACTTTGAAAGCAGTGGGCACTACAGCGACAATCAATACGAAGCCTTGATCAACGACCTACGCCGCCGCGGCGTGACCATTCATATTGTGTTTCTGATCTCACAGAGCGGTGGACCCATCACGCGATATGCACGGAACCTCGCAGACAATACCGGTGGCTTCTACCATGGTCTCGCGCTCCCAACCGGATTGGCACTGGCCATGACAGAACTGGCGACCCGCATGGGGCGTCACTTCGACGCCGTGTCGAAGCGCTATCGCGTGGTGTATGAAATACCTCCACAGGCCGGCCCGGAGATCTCCGTGAATGTGCAGGCGCCCGGTGCTCAGATAAAAGTCTTTCCGGACCGCTTGATGCCCCGGTAAGGTGCTGACCTCTCCGTACGCCCGACGCGCCACGCGTTCACCGTTCTGGCGATCAGGCGAAAACCCGAGGCTGAACGTCGCAACACGGCTACCGATCCACTCGACGAAGTGTCAACGTGGTCCCCTCGCCGCGGGTCGCCCACGGTGCCTGCACGCCATCGAAGAAATGTTCGTCCATCCCGGTCAGCGTCAACACGTCTTCTTCCAGGCGATACCGATACTCGAGGGAACCACCGACGAATTCCGGCACTCTTGCGACACTGGGCATCATCGTCAGACGGTCAGCCGCGACGTCGTAGGTCCCCGCATTCACAAACATCGCGTCGTACCGCGCCAGCTTCTCCGCATCGGTCGGGAGCCAGTGCGTCTCGAACCTTCGGGGAGCTTCGGTACCCGCTATTCGTACCAGACTGTAGTGCTCGGGCGTGAAGATGACGAGATTCGACAAAGGCGCTCGATTGACCGAACCTCCATCCGCGGCATCTGACTGAGAGATGCGCCACACGCCCTCGAGCCCGGACGGGGTGTGCGCCGACAAGAACAAGCTTCCCATCAGCATCACGGCGAGCAGTAACGTCATTGCCGTCAGCAACCTCCGCACCTTCATCTCCCCACACCTCCGTCTGGCGCTGATACCGCCCGAGCACCGTCATGCTCGAAACAACCGTTCATGCCCTTCTCCTACGCCCAGTGGTGCCTACTCCTTGAAATTCACCCAGAGCCACCCGACGGGCGTGTCGCCCGTGTTGCCGGACTCATGGGCCTCGGTGATATCCACGGCCGACTGCCAGCCGACCTGCCCGAGGAACGATGGCGAAATCCTCTCGTCGTCTCCATACCGAACGGTCGTCTCCCCCTCGGACAACATGACATACAACTGGTTTCCAGAATGCGAGTGAATCCCTTCCCACTCACCCGGCTGCAGCACAAATTTCTGCACGAGGACGCGGTCATTTTCGAACACATCCTCCCCCGCGATATTCGGATAGTGATGCCGGTGGTCCGTCTCCGCGCCAGCGGGTCCTGCAGGTGACGGCTTCACGTTCACCCAGAACCACTCGAATGGTGTGTCGTCCGTGTTTCCCGACTCGTGTCTCTCATCGAGCGTAACCGCCCGCTGCCAGCCGGCCGACCCAACCTGACCGATCAAGATCGTCTCATCGTCGCCATACCGGACCGTCGTCTCCCCGTCACTCAGCTCGATGCCAAGCTGGTTCCCTGAATGCGAATGGATACCTTCCCATTCCCCGGGTTGCAGGACAAACTTCTGCACGAGCACCCGATCATTCTCGAACACGACCTCGCCCGCAATATTGGGGTACTGCTGCTGGTGTTCGGTGCCCCCCTGCGCCGACGCAAATCCCGACGCACACAACACGCAGCCCAGCATCCGCAATGCGATTCTCATGGCCCTACCTCCTCAGCATTCACAGTACCGATGGCCACACGCCGTGCAGACTCACAGCCCGCACCCCACGCTTACCGGAGCGGCGGCTCAACCCAGTCGCAGCCCGGCGTGGCATCCGGACCTGCGTCGTAGCACGCGCGAATGGCAGCATAGTCGTCCGCCATACTACCCGGAGCGTTCGGAGGCATGAAGTCATTCACGTCATGCGGACCGTAGCTGAGAAACCGGGCTGGGTCCGGGGCGCGGTGACAAGCCGTGCATCCATTCCCGTCGATGTGCACCGTACGGCGGTCCCAGTCTTCCCCACCCACCACAAAATACGGCGCATTGGCGCCACCCAGCTCCGGGATGACCGGTTGGGTTGGATCGCCCGGAAGGCGGGCGCCATCAATCCACGGGTCGTGAATGAAGGGGTCGGCCTGGTGGCAGTACGAGCACTGGATCGGCGGCGGCATGAAGGCCTCGTCAAAGCCCGGATCGTCCGGGCCGGGGAACTCCCCATCCAGAACGCCATCCTCGTCGAGTCGGAGCAGAGCCGGCTGCGGATTCGGCCGGTTCGGGTCCGCATCCGGCGCCTCGAAGAAGGCTGTGGCGCCCGTGCGCGTATTGTGTCCAATCATCTGGACGGACACGATCCCCTGCTCGAATCGCTCCGCACCAGACGAGCGACAGAAGTAGACCCACACCACATCCGCCATCGGCTCCCCCGTGGCGTCCCGGCCCTCGAGCCGGTTCACCCGTGACCCCACATTGCAGCCCCCCCTGAAATCCGGATTGTCGCAGGCGAAGCGTTCCTGATCCTCGAAGACCTCAACGCCGTCAACATGAATCGGAATGGGCACGCCCTCCCCGCAGTCGACGGCCGGCACGACGCCGAGCGCGGGCTCGACGAGCCGGGCGTATTCCGACGCGGTGGCCGGCATGCGTTCGGCCGGTCGGAACTGCGCCGAGAGCCCGACAAGGGCCAGACCGACAACGCTCACCGTCGCGACGACCTGCAAGACCACGTACCGCATGTGACTCTTCCCCCGAGGAACAACGGTCGGGTGACACCGCCGGCTGTCGGTCACCCCGTCCTTGCTGATCCCACTCAACAGGGCGGACCGACCTTGAAATACGCGGTGGGATTTTCCGCCGCAAATCCCGCACTTGCCTCAACGGCGGATTTACAGCAATACCTCAGCCGCTCGAACTCGCGTGTTCCGGCCTTGCTCGCCGAGCCACCACCGACGATCGCCGCCATCTCATCATCACTGAGCGTGGCCCCATCCCTCAGGTCGTCCAGATCGAACACGAAGCCGTTTTCTGCACCCAATTCGATCAGTTGGGCTGCCGTGATGCCGTCTTTGCACTTCCCGTGCAGTTCAGGGGTATTGCCAATTTGGGCGAGAAACTTGACAAGGTTGTCCTGGCTCACAGCGTTCACTCCTTCCGATGCGTGTGCGGGAGTACGCCTGACACCGCGCACCCCCTTTCTCCAATCGTCGTGGTGGCTGGGCCATCATCACTAGCGCGGCTCTTCGGACAGGACACCTTGCCAACTGACACCTCGGCCGATACCGTCCCGACACATCCCCGCGTCACTAGTGAAGGGAAAAGACTGAACTCCGAGCCGAGCAATGCCGACGCATCAACACTCGTGGGCGACACCGAGACCTGACGCCGAGCGAAATTGTACTCCCGGCTGAGCCAAGGTCGGATATTGTCCCCTTCAGGGGTGTTCTTTCGTCGCGCCACGCCGGCCGACGCCGCCGTGGCCCCGTGTGATCAGGAGATTGGCCAATGCCTTACACGCTCACCGGTGCCGTGCTCGCCGTCGCCCTGCTTCCCGCGCACGTCCTGGGCCAGGTCGCGCCCCCATCGGCACCGGTGCCTGCCGACGACCTCACACCCTACGCGGGCACCTACACGATCTCGGCTGCCGGCGTGGCGAAAGCCACCTACCTGGACGTCCTCCAAGGACACCTGCAGGCCGACGGCGACCCCTTCGGCGCCCGCGCCGATGCGAGGAATCGGTTATCCGGCGAAATCGAGCGGCTGGAGGCCAACCGACACGACACCGTCGTGAACAACAGGAATGGCCACACCTGGGTCGTCAACGCCCCCGCGGCGGCCGCGGACGGTGAACCACACGGGCTCTTTGTCTTTATCTCGCCGAGGGACCAGGGACGCATCCCAGAGAACTGGCGGGAGACCCTGGAACAGCACCGGCTGATCTGGGTGGCGCCGAACGAGGCGGGGAACCAGGTCTCCACCCTCTGGCGCGTAGCGGTCGCGCTCGAGTCGGTTGATCTCGCGACACAGCGCTACCCGATCGACCGCGACCGTATCTACATTTCGGGCCACTCGGGCGGCGCCCGCGTGGCCAGCACCGCGGCCTTCTTCCATCCGGACCGCTTCGCCGGCGGGATCTACTTTGCGGGCGTGAACTGGTACGAACCCACGCCCACCCAGGGCGGACGGTTTCTGCCGGCCTCGATCGGCACGCCGCCAGCCGCGGTGCTGGAGCGAGTCCGGACCCGCTCGAGGCACGTCATCGTGCAAGGAACGGACGATACCGTGGCCACCTACGTGCCCCGGCTTTGGGACGTCATCAGGCAGCGTGACTTCCGGACCTTCGCATATCTCTCCATCGAGGGCCACGGCCATGGACTACCCGGGCCAGATTGGCTGCGGCAGGGCCTGGCCGTACTCGACGGCCCCCTGCGCCTGGACGGTAATGCCCCTCGTTAAACCGCCTGATTTTCGCCGCCGTTAGACGTCACGGTCGAGCGACTGATCCGCTGGTGATAAACTCTGTGCTTTCCACGCACTGAGCCTGATCAATATTTCTCCAGGAGACTTTTGATGAAGAAGATATGTCTGGCCGTCGTAGCCGCTCTTGCGCTGCTCCACGTTGGGTCGTCGGCCGTTCTCGCGCAAAGCGGGACGTCTGGCTCGGAGGTCAACGCAGTCACGGGGGAGGGACTCCCTGACCCGAACCCGACACGCATCGGGAACTGGGCAACCTTGCCCGAGGGGCGCGCGTGGGGTTCCACCGCCGGCCTCGATATGGACCAGACAGACGGGCATGTCTGGGGTTACGAGCGGTGTGGCTCCGGTTCCGCAGGGGGGCCCGGGGTCAATTGCGACAGCAACCCTGTCGCCCCGATTTTTAAATTCGACCGCCACACGGGCGAGGTGCTCGCGAACTTTGGCGCCGGCGTCATGGTCACGCCCCACGGCATCCACACCGACGCCGAGGGCAACGTCTGGGTCACCGACTTCTCCGTGAACGACGCGGGGACAAAGGGCCACCAGGTACACAAGTTCAGTGCCGACGGCGAGCTCTTGATGAGCCTGGGCACCGCTGGCCAGGCCGGCAGCGAGCCCGGTCAGTTGAACCAACCGATCGACGTGATCGTGGCACCCGACGGCAACATCTTCGTGGCAGACGGCCACGCCGGGCAGAACCTGACGACAGACGCACAGATGGACGAAGCCCGCGCCGCAGGACTGACCGGCCGTATCGTCAAGTTCTCGGCTAACGGCGAGTACATCCTCGAGTGGGGGGAGATCGGCACGGACCACGGCCAGTTCCGCACCCCACACGCCATGGAATTCGACGCACAGGGACGACTCTGGGTCGCGGACCGTGGAAACCACCGTCTCGAAATCTTCGACCAGGAGGGGAACTACCTCGAGTCGCGGTACCAGTACGGGCGCATCAGCGACCTCTACATCACCGATGACCAGATGGTGTACGCCATCGACTCGGAGTCGAACCGGTTGCGGCATATCAACTGGCGCAATGGCGTCCGCATCGGTCCTGTGGATCGCGACGTACTCGTCGGGTTCATTCCCCCCTGGGACTCGGACAGCCGGCCTTACCATGGCGTGACGGGCGAGGGCGTCGGGGTGGATTCGGACGGCAACGTCTATGTAGCCGAAGGCCCCGCCTCGCTCAGTGATGCGGGCTCGGCCTTCACGAAGTACGAAGTCGCCCGCTAACTCGCGTCGGCTGGCCGATCAGCGGGGATGGGCGCCCTGGCCCCTCCGTGGCTGATCACCGACGGCAGACCGTCTGGAGGAGTGAATCGCGTTCTGGTCCACTCCCCCCGACCCTACTGATCGGCCAACGACGTCCGTTAATGGGGTGCTGTTCACGGCACCCCGAACGCCCCACTCCACCGACCGGACGCCTCGGGCACCGGGCCACACCCCCCCCCCGTCACGTCCCCACTGTTACGCGCGCTCAACCTCGGCGATAAACGCGAGCGTTTCCTGGATCACATCGGACGTCACGGCCATATGGCCCTTGTCCGTATAGTGCACGAGCTTGTGGAAGACGTGCGCCCGTTCCAACGCCTGCACCATATCGAGCGCCTGCTGTACGGGCACCGAAAAATCGTCGTCCGAATGGATCACCAGGATCGGCTTCGTCGCGTCAGAGACCTGATGAATCGGGGACGCGAGCCGACGGGCTTCTTCCCCGCGTCGCACGTTTCGCCGATTGGCAATCCAGGGCTCGAGCGCATCCAGTTCCGCCCACTGCGCTGGCGTCAGGGTGAGCGCCGGCGCCGCGCGAAAGGCGCGCATCTGGCGATCCACCGAGTCGGCGGCCGCCGCGCACGGGTCCCACGCATCACCCCAGTCCAGCGTATTGAGATCGTAGGCTCCCGCTGCACTGATGACGGCGCGGATGTCGTTGGGGGCCTCTTCCCACCCTCCGGTCCGGGCGTAGGGCCCATCACCAAGTGTGGCGGCTAGCGAGACCAGATGCCCGCCTGCGGAATCGCCAAGGAGGTAGACCCGTTGCGGGTCGATGCCGTATGTTTCGGCATGCGCGTGCAGCCAGCGGATGGCGCATTGCAGGTCCTCGTAGGGCGCCGGCGCGGGCGCGGAACCCACCAGTCGATAGTCGATCGTGCAGGCAAAGAATCCCCGCTCCGCCCACTTCACGACGTTCAAATCCTCCCACATTGAATTACCGGCACGTGCGCCCAGAAACCATCGGCCGCCGTGGACGTACATGATCGCCGGCAGCAACTCATCGGCCTCTGGATAGGCCAGGTCCGCCAGTAACGCGGCTCCGCCCACCCGGCTATAGACCACGTCCGTCTCATGGGTGATCACACGGCACCTCCTCTTCCTTCTCTCCAAGGACCGGCTGATGCGCGCCAGGTATGAACGTCGCACCACAGCGGCCCCCGCGGGGGACTTGCGGTGTTACAACCCCACACCGCCGAAGCCTATGGGCTGGCCATATGTTTCTTGATGAACGCACCACATTCATCGAGCGACTGTCGCGCTTCCGGAAGGAAACTCACGAATACCTGCCAGACATGGGGCATCGCCTCCCAGCGTGTCAGGGTGACGTCCACCCCCGCGTCCCGCGCCCGCTCGGCGGTACGGAGCGTGTCATCCAGCAGCACCTCCGCTTCACCGACCTGCATCAGCAGCGGCGGGAGCTCCCGCA
>JAYZGM010000295.1:0-16328 GCA_036336225.1 Acidobacteriota bacterium
CACTCAACTACACGGCGTGGTTGTTTGACGAGGACGCTGAGGATGGCAAGGGACAGGCAGTCGACTCGGGCGCCGATCTAGAGTTCATCTTGGGCGGCGATCAGGTCATTCCGGCCTTCGATCTGGGTGTGGTCGGGATGCGGGTTGCCGGGCTCCGAGAGCTCAGCATCCCTCCGGGGTTCGTGGGCAATGGGGCCGGTGTCGGTAACATTCCACCGGACGTGGCGCTGGTGGCAAATGTCGAGATGGTTGACATTCAGCCGCTCCGGAGCGACACGGCGCCATTTACCATCATTGATCTCGAGATCGGAGGCGGGCTCGAGGCTCGGGCCGGTGACACGCTCAGGGTGGCATATAGTGGGTGGCTCTTCGACAACGACGCGCCAGAGAACAAGGGGACGCTATTCGAGATGTCGCCACCGACGGGGCTCGCGTTTACGTTGGGACAGGGTGATGTGATCGAGGGATGGGAGCTGGGAATTCTTGGGATGCGGGTCGGGGGTACACGACGCCTCATCGTTCCCCCGGAGCTTGCGGTCGGCCACACGAGTCAGATCACGATCCCTGGCGATTCGACGCTTGTGTTCGATATTCAGCTCCTCCAGATTCTTGGATAGCCGCGGGGTTGGCCCCGCACTCTCGGTGGCATCAACTCGAGTGTACGTGCGTGCCGACTGCGCGTCGGACACTGGTGAATCTTTCGGTGTTAGTGCGCTTCGTACCAGATCGGTGAGCTCCAGGCTCGTTCCTGAATCGTCCACGGGACCTGAGGATCACCACAGGCCGCGGGGCGGTCGTCCTCTGGTAGCGCGACGCACTGCCACGCATTCCACCGGCAGCTCGGGTTCTCGAGCACACGCGCGTAGTAGACCGCCGAGCGCGATGGATCAAACTCCGGGTCGGTCCACACCGCACACAGAGACCCGCTACCCTCACCCTGTAAGACGCAGGTCTCTCTCGATACCCCCGCGCCGTTGTCAGCGTTCCCGGCCACGTCGTAGACCACTTCATGAAACTGACCGTCGTCTCCCACCCAGCCCTTGACAATCTGGATCCGTTGTAGCGGCGTGCCGGGATGCTCGCCCGTGCCGGGGTCGGCCAGCGCGGTCACGAATAGCATCGGTGCGTCCCCAACGTCCTCTGACGGCAACACACTGCCCATCGGGACGCCACTCTCATAGGCTTCTGCGATCATGTCGGGGCTTGTACATAGCTCGGGGAGATTCCAACCCCCAAACAGACGCACCTGAATCCGCACTCCGCTCGTCCCAAAGGTCTCCTTGCGCAGCATGGCGTCGAAGAGGGAGTCTCTCGAGTTCTCTTCGGCCCACACGCCAATCAAACCACCAGGGTTTCTGAGCTTGTGGGGCGCGTAGGCCGGCGTCGTGAGTCGCTTCTGGAGATCGGAGTCGACGTTCGAGTTGTGGCCTTGATAGTCGTATTCGTCGGTGTCTCCGGGGGCGCCATTATGGTCGTCGGTGCTCCCGATCAAGCCGAACTGCAATGGATTGATCCCGAGACGGTCTTCCTGGACGAGCCCTTCGATGAGTGCGTAACGGACAAAGTCGAGTCTCGACTGACACCCCTCGCCTCGGAGCGCCCCCACCCCCATCCCGTCCTCGCAGTCGGGTGGCGGCATGCCGTCGATGAACCGTATCTTCTCGAAATCACATAGCTCGTCCTCACCGCCCACCACGCCCCACATCCCGCGACGACACTCAGATTCGCCCTTGGACTGCATCATTTCGACCAGCGGCTCCATTTCCGCGCGCAGGCTAGCTCGCGCGCGCTGCTGGTCGATGGGGTCGGCGCCCCAGTCGAGCGTGAACATCTGGCCGTTGGAGATATTGGGGTTGTGCGGAATCGTGAGGGCTTCACACCCGGTGTCGGTGTCGTTGCACCGCGCCTTTAAACGGGTCCACAGGTCCTCGGGTTGTGCGGCGTCTATCCAGGAGATCGGCAGCTCTGGCGCGATCTCGTTCCGGAGGATCACGTTGCGGTGGACTTTCGAAAGCCCGGGGGCGCGACTGAATTCCCACGCGTGAAATGTCGTGAACACGCAGTCGCTCGACCGGTCGTAGTGACGCTCTGCCGCGACCTGTGTTTCACCCCACGCTGTGAGGAGACCCTCACGACATTGGCTTCCATCGTCGCCACAGACTACTGGCCCCCGTCCGGCTCGACGCTCCCCCTGCCAAGCCGCTCGTTCCTCCTGGGTCCCGCCGGGGCGTATACCGAGACAGGCCGGGGTGTCGTAGACCGGTGACGCGGGATCGGTACACACCGCCACTTCACCAAGCCATTCTGAGTGGTCGGTGACCGCCGCGAAATCGAGTGGTCGAGCCAGTCGGGCTGTGCGGGTCGGGCGACCTTCCTCGTCGAGGGGGCTGAGCCCGAGCGCTTCACCGCGGGCAAACCGATACGCGTCGTCGGGGGTTTGAAAGCCGCCCCGACCGAGGGCATCGAGCGAGAAGGCGGTGTGGGTGTGAAGATCGCCAAAGAACGCCTGTCGCAACGGATCGTGATGTGTGCACGGCTCGCGCATCATGAGTTCTGCGGGTTGCGCGGGCGCACTCGGCGGACTCCATTCTTGCGATCCGGCCGCCGGTGGCGGGCCGCTGGAGGGCGCCGGGTCGATCGGCGCGTCGTCAGCGGGACCGCAAGTCAAGGGACCGAGGGTTGCGATGAGGATGACAAATCGTAGAGTCGGCATCTTAACTCGGCAGTATAGCAACGGCGCATCGACCGGGCGCGGGCGTCTTGCGTGGTGACCATTTCTGGTCCACTATGCGGTTATCTGACTCAATGCGCCGGCGTGTAGGCGAGGCCGCGCTCGTGGGAGATCCGAGAGGAGAACATCGTGGGGCACTATCCATTTCGGTCCAGTGGCATCACTCGTCGTGACGCGGTCCGGCAGCTTGGAGCCGCCGGTATCGGCATCGTAACGGTGAAGGAACTTGGTCGTGGGGTGCAGGCGGCGGGGCGGCAGGACCCACGCGGGGTGACATTTCCGGAGGGGGCCATCATCCGCACGGTGCTCCGCGACGTCCGTCCTCAGGAGTTGGCGTCTGGCACCACGTTATTTCACGAGCACCTCTCGATCGGCGATCCGCGGCCACCGTGGTTGCCGTCGGAGGATTCCCTCGCTGGCGTGGTCGGGCCGACCCCATTCTCGGCCGACCTCGATCTGATGGCCGATGAGGTAAATGCCACCGGGCAGGAAGGCGTGATTTGTATCGTCAACGGCGGCACCAAGGATCTCGGCCAAAACTTCGAGCGACTCCGTCAATTGGCCGAGCGGACTGACGTCCATATCGTGATGGCTGGTGGGCTCTGGACTCAGCCTCGCTATCCCCCGGAGATCGCCGGGCAGACGGTGCAGCAAGTGGCGGCCGACTTCGAGCGCGACGCGACTGCGGAGCGATGGGGAGCGATCGGCGAAATCGGGTCATCGATGACGATGCATCCCGACGAGCGCAAGGTGTTGCAGGCGTCGTGTCTGGTGCATCAACGAACGGGGCTTCCACTCTTCACGCATACCCCGCATCAGGGGTGTAAGGCGTGTGCGGTGGAGCAGCTCGATATCATCGAGCGCATGGGCGTTGACCCGCGTCTCGTGGCCATTGGCCACTTGGCTGACATCACCGACGATCCTCGCGCGGAGACCCATATCGCGCTGGCCCGTCGCGGTGCGTTTCTCGGGTTCGACACGGTCGGACATCAGATCACGCAGGGTGATGCGAAGAAGCTCGAGATGATCATGGCGGTCATCGACGCTGGCCTCGAGGACCACGTGCTCCTGTCAGCTGACTTTGCCCGCGAGGCGGAGCTCAAAGCCAACGGAGGTGCCGGATACTCGTCGGTGCCCGCGATCTTTGTGCCAAAGATGCGTTTTGCGGGCGTTCCCGAGGAGACGATTCAGAAGATTCTGGTGGACAATCCGAGGCGATTTCTGGCCTTTTCGCCAAAGGGCGCGTAGGAAAGCTCTCGACGAGACCCGCCGAGGTTGCGAACCCGGGCTGGAGCGGCCTGCTCGGGTTCGCGCGGTGGTGTAACACCTCTGGGTGGCGGCTACCCGGCCAAATTCGTTCGGAAGAAGCCAACGGTTCTGTTCCAGGCCTGGGCCGCGGCGGCTTCGTTGTAACGAGGGGTAGAGTTGTTGTGGAAGCCGTGCAATGTCCCGGGAAACTTCTCCATCTGGTAGTTGACACCGTTGGCCTGCAATGCCGCCTCGTAGTCCGGCCACATCGCGTTGATTCGAGGATCGGTGTCGGCATAGATAATCAGCATCGCCGCTTCGATGGAGGAGGCGTCCTCGCTGGCGGCCGACGCCCCGTAGAACGGCACCCCGGCGTCAAGGTCAGCGCCTAGTTCGACCGCGAGCCGGTTGGTCATGCCTCCACCCCAGCAGAATCCGGTCGCGCCCAGGCGTCCGGTCGATAGCTCGTGCCCCTTGAGAAAGCGAGCGCTGTTAATCATGTCCTGGTCCAGCTGCTCTGGCTCGAGACCACGCTGCAGCGTCCGACCGTCGTCATCGTTCCCCGGGTATCCACCGACCGGTGACAGCCCGTCGGGTGCGAGCGCCAGAAAGCCGGCCACAGCCGCCCGTCGGGCCACGTCCTCGATGTGTGGATTGAGGCCACGATTTTCGTGTATGACCAGCACACTCGGGAATGGTCCGTCCCCGGATGGTGCGACCAAGTAGCCGCGCATCGTTCCCGACGTGCCGCCGGGAGACGGATACTCAACGTAGGCGCCTTTCATGCGTGAGTCTGTAAACGAGATGGTTTGTGCTTCGACATACCGTGGTAACAGGGCCTGCGCCATCCATAGGGCAGACACGCCACCGATCGTCATCGCCGCCGCCCGGCTCAGGAACTCACGCCGGGTGATGTGGCCGTGGCAATACTCGTCGTAGAGATCGAAGACACGTGGGTCGATCTTCTTCGGGTCGGTCATGGACAGAACTCCTTGAAAAGCGCGTTTGGTGGATGCTAACCCTCGCGTGAGTTGAGCACAAGGGGGGAATCCGGCCGCGCGTGATCGACATCGTGGCCGTCGGCGTCGGGTTCGGCAGCACGACGGGGTTCGTGTCGGGGGTTCTCCCCTTTATCCAGAGCGTGCTGTGGCCGGCACTCGACCGAATCCACACGGGTGACCTCGGTACCGTGTTCCCCGATGCCACTTACTTCTCATCGAAGACCGGTGCCCCACCGTACATCGGGGCCAGCGCGACCGGCCCGCGGACCGGTGAGCGTCGACCGCTTGGATGGGTGTCCTACACCGACGAGCTCGAGCCGTATATGCGAGGCTCCGACGGTCGGACGCGGATGCTTGTTGGACTGGATTTGACTGGTCGGATTACCGGAATTCACGTCGTCGAGCACCACGAGCCGTAGGGCTACTTCGCGATCGACCCGCCTGCGTTCAGCGGTCACTTCACGGGAAAGCGTGTGGGCGATCCGTTTCAAGCAGGTGAGGATGTCGACGCGATTACGCGAGCCATGATCCCCGTCCTCGCGAGGACCCGTGCGATCGGCAACAGCGCCCGCTAGGTTGCCGTTGCATAGCTTGCGGACCAGAACTCCGTCCGTTGACTCCAACGCCGTGCCAACCGTGGTTGGACATCTACGGCCAGGATGCTTGCGAGGCTCGTGTCGATCACTGCGTGCGCGAATGCTCGCGAAAGAAGGACACGATCCGCTCGGAGGTGCTGCGCGGGTAAACGTGTGCATCACCATGGATCCAGGTCATGACCGGTGCGGATGTCTCGTTTCCGTAGACGGTGCAGCCCTCTCCACAGGGTGTCGTCTCGTTCACGTTGTTCACCGCTAGGGCGATGTCGATCGCCGCGGTCTGGTCCGAGAACTCCACCACCCGGTCGCGTGTCCCGGCGACGTGAAACACGGGTTTCGGCTGGGCCGGCCGGACGGCAGAGCGGAGCCGGGCGGCCACCGGGGCGAATGCCGCGAAGACATCGGGTCGCTCTGCCCAGAGTAGGTAGGTGAACATGCCGCCGTTCGAGAACCCCGTCGCATAGATACGGTCGTCGTCAATGCGATAGGTTTCCCGCAGGGACTCGAGCGCGACGTCAACGAGTCGTAGATCGCGGTTGGCGTCATCCCGGTCGACCTGCCAGCCCAGGAGGCCGCGACGTCTCTCGAGCCCTTGAAAATAGACGACGACCGCTTCGGGCCAGGCCACATGCACGTTCGTATATTGAAAGTTCTGCATGTTATCCCCGAAGCCGTGGAACGAAAGGACCAGCGGGGCCTCAACTCCCGGTTCGGATTCGGCCGGAGCGTATACGATTGCCTCACGTGTCGCGCCGTCGACGTCCCATCGCATGACCTGGGCAGACGCCCCACAGGCACCAACGATTAGCATCAGCAGGATGAAACAGGACTGCGTCAGACGAGCTCTCATTTTCTTGCCTCGCATGTGTCGTCGATCCGACGCACCGCCTCACTCATGTGCCGGTGCGACCATTTTGGTGATCCGCCCGACGGCCGTGTCGCCAGCATACAGGTTGTCATGTTGGTCCATGACCCAGTAGCTGGCCTCGATAAACTGCCCCGGACCAATTCCCATGCCGTTGCCAATGGCCCCGATGACTTTGCCAGTACGATCCAGCTGCAGAAACTGGCCGTCCTGACCGCTTGCCATCCACGGGTTGCCATGCGAGTCGAAATACAGCGCGCAGGGCAAATTTCTCATCTGTAGCGTTTCGCGGAAGTGACCATCGCGGGAATAGATGACGATTCGATAATCTTCACGGTCGCCAATCCACACATCACCGGTGGTGGGGTCAATCGCGAGTCCATGGGCGGAGTTGAACTTGCCTGGGCCGACCTCGTTGCCGAACCACTGATTGATGTAGCGGCCATTCTTGTCGAGATGAAGGACTCTCGAGGCTCCGATGTTGTTGCTGGGGTCATCCGACTCGATGTCGTTTGGGCTTTCGTTACCGTGTCCCTGGGCGATGTAGACGTCACCGTTGGGGGCGAAGGCCACCATCACCGGCTGCCAGAGCAGACGTTGTCCCGACGCTTCGTTCCAGTCGCCTCGACGGCCTGGCTCACCGACCGTCAAGAGTAGCTCGCCCGCGGGGCTGAGCTTCATCACCGTGGATCCGTTTGTGGCCGTGATCCAGACGTTGTCGCCTGGATCGACAGCCATGCCATGCGCCTTGTCTTGATAGCCGATGACATCGGGACCAACCTCGACGAGAAGCGCGCCGGCGGGAGTGAATTTGAAGAGCTGGGGCTTGCCCGGCTCGGCTCGCTGAAAGACCCAGAGCTTCTCGCTCGAATCGAGGGCAACCGCCGGGACCCCGCCGAGGCCTGGAGGTAGCCAGTCGAGATAGGCGAACGTGTACCCCAGCGTCTGTTCCCACTGGACCCGCTGCAGGTCCTGGCGTCGACGACCGTCTCGCTTGTCGCAGACGGGTGACTGGCGGCACCGGGGTGTGCCCGGCGCCGAGGTACGATACTTGCCGGCCTCCTCGCGCGAGACGACCGTGACGTTGCCATCCCCGTCGACCAGGGTTCGCCCACCGGGATCGGGAAACGACGCCTGTAAAAACCAAGACGGCGCCCCGTCGATAGCCGGTCCCGCCGTCGGCTGATGGGTTTGAGACAACACCGGGGTTCCGACCAGCAACAGTCCGACGGCTGCGACTACGTCACCGAAATCAGGTCTCTTCATGTGAGCACCATGCCAGGTGGATTGAGAAGGGTCATTTTATCGTCCGCACGTCCGGATGGGGGGATCTTGCGACGCCTCGCGAGGGAGCACGAACACGCGGAGCTGCTGGTGTTCGTTTTCTCGCCGTTGGGGCGAGTTGAGGTTGTGTTCGCGACGACGCCCCCGATGCTCCGGCGGTGACGCTCTGGCGGGTGAGTGTGACGGCGCTCCCAGCCGCTGACCCGAACATGACGACTCGCGTGATTTCTAGGAACGGCGCCACGATGTCTGACAGGGGAATACTCGTGCTTGAAGGCGTCGGGATCCCGTCTCGACTCCGCGCTGCGCAGCACCTCGGTCAAAGAGATCCGTCGCAACGATGTTGAACGTGACCTATGCAACCAGGCATGTGGAAGGTCCAGCCGACGAGAGTGAAGTGGTCTTGACGAGAGCGGTCACGACCGTGTCGGGCAGGATTCAGAACGATGACGGCGAGGCCGTTTCGGATGCCACTCATCGACAACGGTCGAACTCCAGCTGTCAACGAGACCGACCGATCTTCGCGTCCCCTGACGTATCGGCCGTTGGCCGCGTCGGCCTGGGGGTCTACGCTACCGCCCATTCCCCGACACGCTCAGCGGCGGCGAAGGCATTAAGGAGCGGGCTCGAGACGGAGCACGGCGCCATCTTGCATGTCCGTGGTGAGATAGAGAAACCCGTCGGGTCCCTGCTTCACGTCACGAATGCGTTGACCGAGTTCGTGAAGCAGTATTTGCCGCCGGCTCTCCAGTCCGTACGGGTTGAAAATGACCCGTGACAGCTGCGTGCCCGCGAGGCCGCCCGCGAAGAGGTCGCCGGTCCACTCAGGGAACTTGTCCCCAGTGTAGAAGGTCATGCCCGCGATGGCGATCGATGGTTTGTAGTAGGTGAACGGCTCTTCCATGCCGGGTGCGGAGGTGGGCGGTTGGACTGTGGGCGGCGGCAAGCCGGATCGCGCGCCCTCCGGGTCGTTCGAGTACGCCCGTCCATAGGTGACTACCGGCCAGCCATAGTTCAAGCCAGGTCGGATGATGTTGATTTCATCGCCGCCCTGCGGGCCGTGTTCTGTCTCCCACAGCTGGCCCGTGTCGGGATGAAACGTCAGACCGATGGCATTCCGGATACCGACAGCGAAGAGCTCCGGTAAGTAGCCGGGTTGTCCGACAAACGGGTTGTCGTCGGGTACGGTCCCATCGCCATTGAGCCGGAGGATCTTCCCACCGTGGTGGTCTGGGTCCTGCGCCCACGTGGTTTCGCCCAAGGTATCCTTGAACCCGGGAGCCCCTATCGCCAGATACAGCTTTCCATCGGGACCAAAAATGACTCGCACGGCAGATGGGCCATCAGTCCACGAGACCGACTCAAAGATCTCACGGACATCGGTGAGCTGATGGCCGTCGAGATGTGCTCGAATGACAACGGCCGTGCGAAGGTGATCCGCCTCCGGTATTGGCTTCCAGAACGCGACGTACACGAGCCGATTCTCCGAAAAGTCTGGGTGCACCGCGATATCCACGCCGGCCGTGTCTCGGCGAGGGCTCTCGATGCTCGGTGGCAGACCGGTGATTGGCGTCGGATCGAGAACGTCGCCACGAATTCGTCGGAGCGTGGTCCGGCTCTGTTCGGTCACGAGCATGTCGCCATTCGGCAAGAACGCCAGTGCCCACGGATACACCAGTCCCTTGATGGGCACGACACGGATTCTCCCGGCCGCAGTGTTCAGCACTTGCGGGGCATCCGGCAGAGCGGTCTGCATGGGCGTCGGTTGGGCCTGGCTGATGGGCGCCACGACCCCGACAGTCATGACGATCAAAACGGTGGTCGCGATCTTCTCTGCACTCCACTCCAACATGATCTTTCCTCGCATCGATACGCGCACCACACTCCAGCACTCTGCGGGTAGTCTGCTCGATTATAGAAGGGATCGAGTCGCATGCGGCGGTCAGATTCGCCCTCGGTTGGTGGTATAACAGGCCACTACTGGCCATCTTGTCTGTTGGCGCCGTCCATGGCGTTGAGGAGTTTGCGATGCAGTCACAGCATACCCGTGTCGAAGCTCGTGGATCTCGCTGGCGGGAACCGATGGTCGTGGTCGCGAGGGTGGCCACCGGACTGCTCATAGCGGGCGGTGGGGGCTGGGGTGTCGTCGTCCACGCGCAATCCCCGACGGTGAATGGGGGCTTTACGGTGGAGCAGGTCGACCGAGGGTGGACCGTGTATGCACGCCAATGTGCCGAGTGCCACGGTCTTGGGCTGGACGGGCTGGAAGGGCCACCGCTTCGTGGCGCGGAGTTTCTGAACCGCTGGGCCGGGCGGACAACGGACGAGCTGTTTGAGTATGTACGGGATGGGATGCCCCCTGGTGCCGGGGGATCGCTCGGCGCGGCGGTGTCTCTGAGCCTGGTGGCGCACATCTTGGACGTGAACGGCGCCCAACCAGGCGCCGTGTCGCTGACGGCCGACGCGGCGGTCATCATCGGGGACGCGGCGGATGTCGCCGAGGCGCGTCGCGCTGCGCGCGACGGTGACGCCCCCCGGCGTCGACCGTCGCGGTTCGTCAACCGAGAGGTGGACCATGAGCTGACCCCGGTCACCGACGCCCTGCTGCAGGATCCACCACCCGGCGACTGGCTGAGCTGGCGGCGGACACGCAACAGCCACGGCTACAGCCCGTTGGATCAGGTGACGCGCGACAATGTCGATCAGCTGCAGCTCGCCTGGGTGCTGGCAATTCGGGAAGGGAACAATCAGACGACGCCGCTGGTGCACGACGATACGATGTTCTTGGCTAACCCTGGAAACGTCGTGCAGGCGATCGACGCGGCTACTGGCGACCTCATCTGGGAGTATCGGTCGCCGCTTCCGGAGGATGCGCCGCAACGGGGCGCAACCCGCACCCTGGCGCTCTACGGCGACAAGGTCTTTCTGGCCACCCACGATGCGGCGCTCGTCGGGCTAGACGCCCGGACCGGCGCGGAGATCTGGCGCACGGTGAAGGCAGACTACACGCAGGGGTTTAACCAGCGTGGCGGACCGATCGTCGCCAACGGTGTCGTCGTGAGTGGCATCAATGGGTGCCAGCGCTACAAAGAACAGACCTGTTTCATCACCGGGCATGACCCTGACACCGGCGAGGAGCTATGGCGTACGTCGACGATCGCCCTTCCAGGTGATCCGAACAACGCGTCGTGGGGCGACACGCCCCCGTATCTCCGCGCCGGCGGCGATATGTGGATACCGGGTAGCTACGATACGGCCCTCGATCTCTTCTACATCGGGACGGCGCAGGCGAAGCCGTGGGTGGCGGCGAGCCGTGGGATGACAACGGGGCAGGATGCGCTGTATACGAACTCGACGCTGGCATTGAACCCGCGGACCGGCCAGGTGGAGTGGTATTTCCAGCACGTGCCAGGCGAGTCGCTCGACCTCGACATCGTGTACGAGCGGGTGCTGGTCGACGTCGACGACCAACGGTGGCTATTCACGATCGGGAAGGACGGCATTCTCTGGAAGCTCGACCGCCGGACCGGCGCCTTCGTCGACCTGCGCGAGACGGTCTTTCAGGACGTCTTCGAATCGATCGACCGTGCCACCGGGCGTGTCTCCTACCGTCAGGACATCCGCGACGCCGAGATCGGCGACCGCGTCCCTGCCTGCCCGAGCCTGCTCGGTGGACACAACTGGCAGGCGTCGGCCTATCACCCGGGGACGGGGGCACTTGTGATTCCGCTCCACCAGGCGTGCATGTATCTGACTGGCCGCGAGGTGGACTTTGTCGAGGGCGGTGGCGGCACGGCGGGCCGGTCCGAATTACGAGAGATGCCCGGCACAAACGGGAATGTGGGTAAACTGGCCGCCTACGATGTCCGGACGATGGAGGAGCTCTGGAGCCACGAGCAACGGGCTGCTTTTCTCACCTCGACGCTGACCACCGCCGGCGGGCTCGTCTTCGCCGGTGATGCGGACCGATACTATCGGGCGTTCGATGTCCGCACGGGAGACGTCCTCTGGGAGACGCGTCTCGGGGCCGCGGCGCACGGATACCCGATCACCTACGAGGCGGCGGGGCGGCAGTTCATCGCTGTTCCGGCCTCGCTGGGGGGGCCTTTCCGGGGCCTGACCGCCCAGCTCACCCCGGAGATCTACCAACCGGAGGGCGGAAACGCGCTCTACGTGTTCGCCTTGCCGGAGTGACGTCGCCGGATTCGCGATCTACGGGGCTTGGAGCAATTCCTGACGAACCACGGGGAAGTTGTGCGTTCATATGAGACGCGTTACTCCGGACGACACTTGGCCCGAGAGCTGGAAATACTCCTATCCGTATGACCTGCAAGAGGTCTACGGTCAGGTTAGCTGTCGTGGCTACGCATACGCCTACGAAAACCGACGGAGTCGGACGTTGGCGTTGATCGAGGAGGTGGTACCCGCCGGGGCCCGGGTGCTGGATGTCGCCGCGGCGCAGGGAAATTTCTCGCTCGCGTTGGCTGAGGGGGTTACCGGGTCACGTGGAATGACCTGCGAGCAGAGCTGGTCGACTATGTGAAGCTGAAGCATGAGCGGGGCGACATCGTTTTCGCGCCCGGCAAAGCGCTCGAGCTCGAATTTGACATGCCGTTCGACTGCATTGTCGCGACCGAGATCATCGAGCACGTCGCGCATCCGGACGAGTTCCTCAAGCAGCTTTCGTCACTCGTGGCGCCGGGAGGCTATGTGGTATTGACCACCCCCAACGGAGCCTATTTCCGTAACGATCTCCCACGGTTCTCAGATTGTCTCGACCCGAGTGTCTTTGAATCAGTCCAGTTCAAACCAAACGCCGACGGGCACATCTTCCTGCTCTGGCCCGATGAGATCCGACGGATGGTCGAGCAGAGCGGGTTCAGACTCGAGCGGTTCGATGTGTTCACGACACCGCTCACGAACGGCCATGTCAAACTAGAGTTCCTGCTTTGGGTTCTACCGAGGCGGGCGGTCTTTGCCATCGAGGGTCTGGCCGCGCGGTTGCCCGATGCGATCAGACACAGGCTGATGGTGCAGACCAGTGCCCGCTTCCGACGCGCCTGAATTACGGCTGGTCGCCCCCGCTGCTCTCTAGGTTCCGCTGTCCGGCTAGCATCAGTGGCATCGAGTAGTTCCCTTCGTGGCAGGCGTACTCGTACATTGGGTCCGGGTTGAGAGCCAGTGGCACGGAGGCGGTCCACGGGCTCGTCCAGGTCTCCGGATCGGTGACGGTGAACTCGTAGCTCAACGTGTCCTCGTCGACCCGCGTCAGGCGCTCCACGAGTCGAGCGCTGCTGGTGGTGTTGCGCCACCGTCGCTTGGCATCGAGGTTCCTAGTGACGATGACGAGGGTGTCTCCCTCCCAGTAGCCCCTTGAATCACCCGACCACTGGAGGACATCGGGATCCAGATGAGGTCGCCCGTCGAGTGGTATGACCCGCGCCGTGTTGACCATCTCAGTCATGATCACGACATGGTCTGGGGTTTGAAACAGCTGCATGTTGTTGTAGAAGCTTGGGGTGAACGGCGGGCCGGCATTGAAGCCCAAGATACACCGCTCACCTAAGCCGAAGTCCAACCATGAGCCGGCCGGGTTCTCGTTCAAGTGCTCCCGGCGCTCAGTCGCGCGCCGTTCTGCGGAGGGAGTCAGCGATGGCATCCGCCCATTTGGAGGATAGGTGATCAGTGAGGTGCGTCTGGTTTCAACCGCCTTCAAGCCACGGTCTAACCAAAAGTTGTTGTAGCCGCCGACGTTGCCGCCTGCCTCGGTACGTCGCGGGGCCGCCTCCCAGAGCCGGATATCGCGGTTGACGGCGCCCTGCTCGAGCTCAGCCGCTTCCTCCTCACTCAAGAACTCGCGGTCCTCCAGCTCCTCGGGCCGCTGCAGAGGGGTGATGCTGCGGAAGTCCCACACTCCCTGTAGGTCCGGTTGTCCCCACGTCGTCCGCGGGGCATCTTGAGCACCGGCCGACGCCGCGGACAGAGCGCTGGCCACGACCGCTACTACCACGACGCAAACTGACGTGCGACGTCGATAGGTCATCTAAACCTCCTTCTGTTCCGGATTTTTCGAATCATACCGTGCTGACGCGGCGATCGGACACCCCTGGGGCGACCCGCGTGGCCCTGGGGGTGGCACCGGCGCCGAGTTTGTTGCTGTGATCGCGACGGAAATATTTACGGCGCGGAGCCGCGGCCCAGAAATATTCAGAAATACGTGCGCGTGCGGCCGGAGTGGATCAGTCGGCAACGTGTTGACTGGCGTGCGCGGGTCGTTCCCGACGTGTCGATAGTGACCGGTTCCTGCGGGGATGGGCGAGTCAGGGATGGCCGAGGAGCGGAGGACTCAGTTTTCCGCTTTGATTCGCTCTATCGTGTGGCTGAGGAGAGTCGGATAAGGGTATCGTCCGTACGGATGATGAGACCGTCCTGGAGGGGCACCGGCATGGCCCACGTGGCGCCGTTGGCGACCTCGAACACATGCTCGATACGGAACACATCGGTGTCAGTGGCGGCGACGATAAGTTCGGCTTCACCCGTCAGCAGGACGAGTCGCTCGCCAGCTAGTAGTGCCGTCGCAAAGTCTCCCGCCCGCCCCTCACTGGCCCACACAACCGCCCCGGTGGCGGCATTGAGCGCCACGAACTGACCGCCCCGCTTCGTCGAGTGGCCGTAGATTGTGCCCTCGGCGAGCACTGGTGAGGTCATGTACATGGTCACCTCGCGATTCGTCCATCCCTGGTCAACGCGCCACTCGTCTGCGTCTCGCCGGATCGTGAACGCGTGAGTCCCGAGGCGGGGGCCAGACACGACGACGTGACGACCGGTCCAGATGGGGGTTGCGATGTTCTCTATCCACTCATCTTCGAACGGCGTCGACCACAGCGCCGAGCCGGTCGCGACGTCGAGCCCCATGAGTGAACGATGTGTGAAAGCGATGATCTGGCGACGGCCCTCGATGTTGGCGACGACGGGTGACGCATAGGCCGGCCCTGGGCCCTCCCAGGCCCAATGCTGGTCACCGGTCGCGGGGTCGAGCGACAGGATGCGGCCTCCGGAGACGTCGCTCCCAACCTGAACGATAAGCGCACCGACCTCAAGCAGTGGCGACGCGGCCGTTCCGCCAAATAGATCCGATGTTCGAGTGTCGTCAGAGTAGTCGTGACGCCACAACAGCTTGCCGGTGTTGACGTCCCAGCTCGAGAGCACGCCTGTCACACCGACCGTAAACAAACGCCCCGCACTTGCGAGCGGAGTGGCAAACGGGCCCATGAAGCCTGCCGGCACGATCGTGTTTTGAGTGAACGGCGCGGGGTAGTCGGTTTGCCAGAGCCGCTCTCCGGTGGCCAGGGCCAGGGCCGTGACCACCTCGTGGCCCGCGCGCCGACTGTGGACGAAGACCCGCCCGTCACTGACGATGGGCGATGAGCGACCGCCACCGACATCGACTGTCCACCTGGGGACAAGCCTGGACGACCAGGCCGGGACGTCGCTTGCCGGCACGGTGCCGTCCCGTGTCGGTCCGCGCCATCCCGGCCATTCCTGAGCAAACACGCGTGGCATGAGCCCGAAGGCTAGGGCTAGGATGAGACCTGCGTGGGTTGTCCCGGAGCGTAAGGTTAGCGTGCCCTGCGTTCCCATGTCGCCATTCTACTTCTGCTCCGCCTGCTCTCCCGAGGGCACTGGTGCGGAAGGGGGGATTTGAACCCCCATGAGCCATAGGCTCGCTAGCCCCTCAAGCTAGTGCAATCAGGGGTCAGAAGCGATCACACCGCGTCTTTACGGCCGAGAATGTTCAGGAGAGGCCAGGAGAGATCGCCTGCAACGGAAATATTCGCACACGCTTGAGACTCTCTACCCTGTGCCTCACCTCTCAAATTGCCCCCCCTGCCAGCCAGCGGTCGGATAGGGTCCTCCATGACATCGTCATAACTGAGGTGGTCGATGACGTACGCCGTCCGGATCGTTGCCGTCGCTGATGTGCTGACGGCGCTCGTGGTGTGTGTGCAGGTAGAGGCACAGACGCAAGAGATCGACGCCCCGGCCGTTGCGATACATCCAGCCCAGGTTGAACTGCGCGTCCGCGTCGCCCTGTTCCGCCGCACAGTGCCGTGTGGTCTTCGACGCCACGATTGAGCAGATGGGCATTACGTCCTACCAACCCCCGACCCCTCCTTCGAAGACCCATCGACCGCCCGCAAAGCTATCGAAGAATTGGGCTCGATATCCGACTCTTACCCCAACCAGGCTGTTCAGCGGAAAACCCAGTGACGGAAATCTGAGCTTGAATCCCAGTTCTTGCACCAGCCGGTTCTCAGACGTTCCGCTCATGCTCTCGAATCCCAACGCGCCATACCAATCGAGCAGGCGTGAGCCGGATGGTGAGTACATGACATCGACGGCGCCAAAGTGAGCATCGGTCGACGAGAAGTACACATAGGTCAGCCGAGGCACAGCCCAGCCGCCGATGATTGGAACGCGGACACCAACGTAGGGTACGAGGTAGAGGCCTCGGCCGAACTCGCCGCCGCCGGGACGGTGCCAGACGTGTCCCAGAGAAATCCGATCTCGGTGTCTGATGTCGCCTGGCCCCTCAGGTCCCG
>JAYZGM010000296.1:0-6319 GCA_036336225.1 Acidobacteriota bacterium
GGATGAGGGTGGCCGCGACCGACGTGGCCGACCGATCGGCTCCATGGGCGGCATGCCGCCACGCACCATCAGCTCAAATTCTCTGGCGTTACTTCCATGAGGATAAACCCCACAGTCGGTGGACTGAGGGTTTTTCCGTACGATACCCATCGACCAGGGCCGTGATCTGGCCATCGACGATGACCACCGAGACGTCTTCCCGCCCGATGTCGGAGGTGCCGTCGATCCATCGTCCCGAGCGGCTATTTCGCTGGTTGCGTTTCCCGACGCTTGTGCCCACGTGAGTGCTGTCGGCCAAACCATACCCGCGACCATCATCACCAAAATCCTCGGCCTCACGTCCTGTGTCATCTGGCTCTCCCGTTCGTTGTCACGCGGTGGTCGTGCCCGGGTCGTCCTCGGCCTGGCCCGGAGAACGGCCACCGGCGGCGTCGAGATGTGGACCTGACGCCGATTCGTGATTCGAGAGAAACTGTAGGGCATGTCGATGAATGAGCTCCCGAAAAAGCAGATTCAGGTGCGAGGTCGCACCATGGCCTATGTCGAGATGGGCGGTGGTGACCCGATCGTGTTTCTCCACGGAAACCCGACGTCCTCCTATTTGTGGCGGAACATCCTGCCTCCGCTTGCGTCTCGGGGCCGTGTGCTCGCGCCCGATCTCATTGGCATGGGAGACTCCGACAAACTGCCGGCGTCGGGACCCGACCGCTACCGGTTTGTCGAGCATCGCGATTTCCTCGACGACTTTCTCGAGACTGTTGAGGTTGGGTCGCAAGTCGTACTCGTGGTCCACGACTGGGGCTCGGCGCTCGGTTTTGATTGGGCCCGGCGTCATGCTGGTCGCATACAAGGGCTCGCCTACATGGAGGCGATTCTTCGACCCATTACGTGGGAAGAGTTTCCGGCGCGGGTCCGGTCGTTATTCAAAGGGTTCCGCGCGGCGGAGGGGGAGAACCTGATTCTGGAGGACAACTCGTTCGTGGAGCAGGTGCTTCCGGGTGCGATTTTGCGAAACCTCACACCCGAGGAAATGGCGGTCTACCGACAACCGTATCTTGAGCCCGGCGAGTCTCGGCGTCCCACCCTGACGTGGCCTCGCCAGATCCCGATCGACGGCGAGCCGACCGACGTCGTGGATATCGTCGAAGCCTACGGAACGTGGCTCAAGCAGACCCCGATCCCGAAGTTGTTTGTCAATGCGGTCCCTGGCGCGCTCATCACCGGCCCGTTACGCGAATTCGCACGCACGTTTCCGAACCAAACCGAGGTCACAGTGCCGGGTGTGCACTTCGTCCAAGAGGACTCTCCTGATGAAATCGCCGATGCCATTGCGGACTGGATGACCGGCTTCCGAGGCGCTCCTGTCTGAGGGCCTGCCAGCCCGTCGTGAAACCCTGCGTGGCACGAATGCAGCGGGTTTTTTGCCACGGGCTGCTAGGACGCCTCGAGCGGCGCGCGGTCCGCACGGAGACGGGGTTGCTACACCGATCGAATGACTGTGATCTCTCGATGGGCCAGATGTCCACGCACCGTATCGACGTTCGCCTTCCACCAGGCGGATCCATAAAAGGCGGCTTCTTTGTGTTCCAGGTCGGCGTCAGTTTCACCGTAGCTCCGCACCCAGATGAACTGCGTGCGGGCGTCATTGACCCACGCGCCCTCGACACGGATGTCGTGCTCTTTCAACAGCGGGACGAGGTGCTCATGGAACAGGGTCAACCAGCTGTCCATCTGTCCTGCATTGATCGTGTATGTGCGAAGGTGGGCCACCGCCATTGTCGTTCCCTCTTTGAGAAGCTGCCATTCGTGTCGCTGCACTCCACGCCACGCCGTCCGACGCGTTGTCGGCGGCGAGAGGGGAGGGGCACCGAGACAATACAGCAGATCATCCACGATCGAATAGGAAGGGACCTGTCGTCATGGCGGAACTCGCACGCCCCTCTGTCGTCGCGCCGCGGTCGCCGCGACTGATCTACCGACGCCTTTCATCGGCAGATGTCGAGCCCTTTCATACGCTGTGTCTCGACTCTCATCTCAAGCGCTATCTGCTGGATGGCGTCGACCTGCCACGAGAATGGGTCGTTGAGGCGGTTACCCTGAGCGACCGTCTGTTCAACAGCGATGGCGTCGGGTTGTGGCTAGTGGAGCGTGATGGCGTCTGCATCGGGTTTTGCGGATTTCGGGTGTCCGATGAGCTCGGCCCGGAGCCGCAATTGCTGTATGCGTTTGCCGGTGTCCACGTCGGGCGGGGTTACGCCACCGAGGCTGCGAGTGCGATGTTGGTCCAGACGCGACGGTTGGGATGGTTCCGTGTGCTGGCTGCAGTGGACCAGCCCAACGTTGCCTCCATGCGGGTGCTGGAAAAGAGCGGATTTGTATGCTGTGGACGTGTGCCCGGTCATTTTGGTCACACGGTTCTCTTCGAGCGATTCGAGCACACGGCCCCTGAGCGTATCGCCGCGAGCGTCGGCTCCCGCTGGTCGCCACGGGTCGCGCAGACGTGGGACGGTCACGCAATCACGCACGATGAGGACGCGGTGCGAGTGGACCTCGAGCTCGGAGACATCGATCTCGCGGTAAGGGTTGACGCGCCATTTCACGACGATCCACCACCGGAGAGCGATGACCTGTGGCACCACGAAGTCGTGGAGCTGAGGTTGCTGGGTCTGGACGACACCTATCTTGAGCTCGAGCTATCGCCCCATGGTCGGTATCTGGTGCTGTTTCTCCATGGCGTGCGTCGGGTCGTGCATCGTGGGGTGACCCTCGACTATCGCGCTACGATCGAGGGCAGTCGATGGCGCGGTGTTGCGCGGGTTCCGATCGGTTGGCTACCGTCGGCGACGCGCGCGCTCAATGCTTTCGCGATGCACGGCGTCACTCCTCACCGACGCTTTCTTGCCTGGAAGCCGACCGGAGGGATATCACCGGATTTTCATCGTCTCACGGCGTATGGTTCGTTTGACGAGTGTTTGGAATCTGATGTCCTGGAACAGTAATTCGCGCAATAATTCCGCGGCGCTGTATCTTGCCTGGACGGCGCTGCTCCTTGGTCGACAATGTCCAATTTCCGATTGCCGGGCACTTCAGAGATCCCGGGCATCGCGTGGTGGCCGACGCGCTCGCCGCGTTTCTCGCGCCACGGGTGTTGGCATTTGCGTGCTGAGGCGGGTCGTTAGCCACTCGCCGATGGTGGACTTCGAGTGGAGACGTCTGGCGATAGGCGCGGGGGGACTCGAGGCGTGGAACCGTATTTGGACCTACTACGTCACGTTCGTGACCACGGAATCGTAAAACGAGACCGTACCGGGACCGGCACAAAGAGCGTGTTCGGGTACCAGATCCGTCTCGATCTTGGGGCCGGGTTTCCCGCTGTGACGACGAAGAGGCTGCATCTCAAGTCGATCGTCCGTGAGCTCCTCTGGTTCTTGAGGGGTGAGACCAACGTCGGCTATTTACAGACCCACGGTGTGCGTATCTGGGATGAGTGGGCCGACGACGAGGGTGATCTGGGGCCGGTGTATGGTGTCCAATGGCGCTCGTGGAGCACGCCAAAGGGCGACACGGTGGATCAGATCGCCGAGGCGATCCGTATGCTCCGGGAGACGCCTGACTCGCGTCGCATCATTGTCAGCGCGTGGAATGTGGCGGACCTCCAGAAGATGGCGCTGCAACCGTGTCACGCACTGTTCCAGTTCTATGTGGCTGATGGTCGACTGTCGTGTCAGCTCTACCAGCGAAGCGCCGACCTCTTCTTGGGTGTGCCGTTCAATATGGCGTCCTACGCGCTGCTGACCCACATGATCGCGCAGGTCACCGGACTCGACGTCGGCGACTTCGTGCATACCTTTGGTGACGCCCACATCTATCTCAACCACCTGCCACAGGTGGATACGCAACTCGCACGTGACCCGCTTGCGTTGCCGACCCTCTGGCTCGACCCGTCCATCGCCGACATCGATGCGTTCGATTACGAGCATATCGAAATCCGGAATTATCAGAGCCACCCGGGGATCGCCGCACCGATCGCCGTCTGACCTGCTTATGGAGATCTGTCTGATTGGCGCCATGGACCGGCAGAACGTGATCGGCAAAAGGGGGCACATCCCCTGGCATCTTCCCGCCGATCTCGTGCATTTCAAGCATACGACCATGGGCAAGCCGCTCGTGATGGGTCGCAAGACCCACATGTCGATTGGCCGTGCCCTTCCGGGCCGGCGGAACATTGTCCTGTCTCGTTCGGCGCGGTGGGTTCCTGCCGATGGCTGCGAGCGTGTCTCGGGGGTCGACGAAGCGATGGACCTGCTGCAGGATGAAGCGGTCGTCATGGTGATCGGGGGCCAGACGGTCTATGCGGCGTTTCTGGCCCAGGCTACGCGTCTTCACCTCACGATGGTGGACACGCAAGTGGTTGAGGGTGACGCGTGGTTCCCGACGTTCGACCCCGGCGAGTGGCAGGAGATCGCGCGGGCAGACCACGAGCCGGACGAGGCCAACCGGTTTGCGATGAGCTTCCGGGAGCTCGTCCGACGCCGTAATCTCTCTCGAAAGGACCTGCGATGAATGAACGCCTTCATTCGAAGCTCCACGGTATGCGACGTCCCTATCGATACCGGATTGCCCTGTTCGGGGCTGTGGTGGGTGGGTTGGGGTCTGTCTGTGCCAACGCCGGTCAGCTGTCCCTCAACGCGTCGGAGCACTTCGTGTCGGCCAATGTCGCGTCTGCTGGCGATGGCACCCGCGGTCGACCGTATCGGACACTCCGCGAGGCCGAGTCGGCCTCGTCACCAGGTGACACTATCTACGTGCTGTCGAGCATGGGCACGCTCGACGGCGGGATTGAGCTGCAGCCACGTCAACGCCTCATCGGGCTCGGACCGAACGGAGCTCTTGCGACCAACCCAGCCGACCGCGTGCGGGTCACAAACTCGACCGCCCCCCCGGGTGGCGTCATGGTGACCTTGTCGGACCACAACGAGGTCGCGGGTTTCCATTTCCGAAACATGCGGAACCACGCGATCACGGGTGTCGACCGGGACTATTCAGGCACCTACATCCATCACACGACCTTCTCGGGTAATGCTTCGGTCCACATCGAAGACGAGCGCGGGCTGGTCTATGCGATCGCGTTTGATGCCACCGCCGGGCTCCGGGCCGACGTACGGGTCGAGGATAGTCGTTTTGCTGACGGTGAAGATCTAGGCGCCATTCGGGTGTTTCAGTCCGGGAACAGTCGGGGGGACTATCGCTTCGAGCGAAACAGTTTTTCTGATCTCGGGGGGCGCGCGTATTTCGTGCGCACTCAGCACCGGAGTTACGTCGAGACGATGATCTTGGATTCGACGGCCGACAACATCGGGCGTGGTGACCGTAACTCGGACAGCATCATTCCGTATCTGATGGGTCAGTCCGAGCAGCTGATGCTCATTCGGAACTACCGCTTCGACAACAGCCGCCAAGAAGGAAACCGGTCAAATACTGGTATCGAGGCGTTCATGTTCGGTGAGCCACGGCCCGACGAAGCCAACTGGTGTACGGGATGTACGTTGACCTTGAAGATTCTCGACAGCGTGCTCGAAAACGCCGTCACTGACTCGATCCAGTTCTCCAACTCCGGACGCAACTCGCAGCTCTCCTACGAGATCCGGAACACGCGCATCATCGGCGGGAATCCGCAACAAGGCGGTGGGGGCATCTCGCTGAACCTGCAGAGTGTGTCCGATAGTGGAGGTCGAACTACGCTCCTGGTCGAAAGCACTGATGTTGTTGGCACGACAGGTTACGGATTCGCCGTGACCAATCGGGGTGGCGGTGCGCACGATCTGATCGTCGATTTGGGAGGAGGGGTACTCGGGAGCCGTGGGCGGAACCGGATACTCGACAACGCCAAGGGGGCGATACGTGTGCCGTTGACGCCGGTGTCGGCCCAGTACAACTGGTGGGGCGGGAGTGTGCCGGTCATTGTCAACACGGACGACCAAGCATTCGGTACGGCCAACGTAATTGTGGTCCCGCCCCTCCGAGCCGACCCCCGCTAGCAACAGGTGTTGGACGCGGAGTTGCGGACCGCGCAGTCCTGAGAGATCATAATGAGCGCGTTTCTGACAACGACCGAAGCCTCGTAAGGAGGGTTGAGATGCATCATCGTCTACGAACGGTCGCCGCCAGCCTGGCAGTTGGCGTGTTGGCTCCGGTTCTGGTAGTCGGACAGAGTCAATCGAATAATGAGGCAGCCGTGGACGCGGCGTGGGAGATGCCCCGTCTGGCGAACGGCCAGCCCGACCTGCAAGGCTACTGGACCACTCAGACATTCACGCCC
>JAYZGM010000297.1:0-5617 GCA_036336225.1 Acidobacteriota bacterium
AGGTCGACGGCGCCAAACTGTCCACAATCGACGTGGATGGCCCAATGACCTTGGCAGCGGTCGTTCGTGCACGGCTGTTTGAATGACACGTGTCCTGGGCAGAGCAGATTGCAGTTGCAGTTCTCGAACAGGAGGCCTGAGATCTGCCATATGTTGGGGGCGGCTACTCCCATCGAAACACCCGACTGGCCACGAAGGTGCACAGGATGAATACCACGACGAGTGCCGCGATGTCGTCCAGGTGCGCCGACCAAGGATTACCCTGCCAGATACCGGATAGCAGCGATACGGCATAGGTCAGCGGCAGCACGGTGGAGATGGCTTGGGTGACCGGTGGCAACGAGTCTACCGGGAGGAAGAGACCACAAAAGGGGAGCATCATGTAGAGCACCAGACTGCCTAACGGTGGCGCAAAACGCGCGGTACGGACGAGGCTGGCGATGATAAACCCGGTCGACAGAATGCTCCAGGTGCTCAGCAGGAGCGCGACGGTAAAGGCGAACAGCGGGATGTCGGTACCGGCGGGATAGTAGCGACGACCGAGGATAACCATGACGAGCACGGTCACCGCAGTGAGCACCAGTTTCACGAGGACGTGGGTCACCAAGATCGTCACGGGGTTGATCGGGGTCGCGCGGAGCCGTTTCAGGATGCCGCTCTCACGATAGATGGAGATGATGGCGACGAGAGACAGCACGGCGCTGATGGCGATGAACACCGCCACGAAGACCGGAAGCCCCACCTGCATCTGGACCGCTACCAACGAGGTGGCTTCGCGGAGGCGAGGGCCAAACGTGCGACCCAATACCAGAAACATCATCACCGGGATCAGCACCGAACCGATGAGCCCCATGGGCTCTCGAACAAAAATCTTGATCTCGAGCCAGGTGAGCTTTCCCAGACCACGTAGCATGGCGTGTTCAGTCTCGTATCGAGTGCCCGGTCAGCGTGAGGAACACGTCTTCGAGGGTCGGCTGTTCGGTGCGGAACTCCGATACGCGGATGTTGTGCGCCGAGAGACAGTGGATGACCTCGGTGACGAGGTTGTCGCCGCGGCCGCGGATGGTGTGCCGGTCGTTGTCTTCCGTCACGGTGTCCACTGATGGTAGTTGAGCGAAACGCGTGGCGGCATCTTCGTGTGTCGTGGAGACGAGCACGGTCCGTTCCGGACAGTGCTTGTCCACGAGTCCGGCCGGTGTGTCGTGGTCCACTATCCGGCCGTGCTCGATGATTGCGACCCGATCACAGAGGCGTTCGGCTTCTTCCATCAGGTGGGTTGTGAGGAAGACCGTCTGGCCACGGTCGCGAATACTCCGTACCAACTCCCAGATGGCGTGTCGGGCCTGGGGATCGAGACCGGTCGTGAGCTCGTCGAGGAAAACAAGCTCTGGTTGATTGATCAGCGCCAACGCAATAAAAAGACGTTGCTTCTGCCCCCCGGAGAGGTTCATGAACCACGCCTCGCGCTTGTCACGAAGACCGAGTTGGTCAAGAAGCCGGTTGCCGTCGAGCACGGTGTCATACAACGTTGCCCAGAGGTCCACAGCTTCCCACACCTTGATCCGCTTCTGCAGCTGCGCTTCTTGGAGTTGAACGCCTATCAGAGGCTGCAACCGACGGCCGTCGCGAATTGGGTCGAACCCGAGGACTTCGATTTGCCCCCGGTCCGGTCGACGGAGACCTTCGACGCATTCCATGGTCGTCGTCTTTCCGGCGCCGTTGGGACCGATCAGACCAAATATTTCCCCCGGCTCCACCGAAAATGAGACGTCGTCGACAGCGACTGTCTGGCCGTAGGTCTTGCGAATACTGGTGACGCGAACGACGGGGGGCGCGGTCATGTCGGGCGTCATCTTACCGCGCGCACACGGATAGGCCTGGAGTGACGCGAGGCGGGCAGCTTGACAGGGGCCTCGGAAGCGTTTGGAATGCTGTGTGTCAGGCGGTGTGCTGTTAGGTAGGGATGAGTGTTCGGGTTCCTGGAGAGAGGGCAACGATGAAGAAGTGGAAAATGTTGGCGGCGGTAGGCTGTGTCTTTGGCGTGGTCGGAACGGGATGGGGACTGTCGGCCCAGCAGTCACAGTCGCGGGTCTTCGAGCTCAGGATCTACAAGACGGTTCCTGGGAAGCGCGCAGAGCTCGCGCAACGGTTTGGCGACCATACGGCGGCGATGTTCGAGAAGGCTGGCATGGATAACGTCGGTTACTGGAACGCGGCTACCGGGGACGATGTGGAAGACACCTTCGTCTATATGCTCGGGTACCCGTCACTCGAGGCGCGAGACCAGATGTGGGAGACACTGGGTGAGGACCCCGACTTTCAGCGAATCATCATTGCGGCCGAACGCTCCGAGGAGCGGAAGCTCGTAGCTTCGATCGATGCCCGGATGATCGTGCCAACGGATTACTCGGCCTTGAAGTAGCGTGGTGACGAGTGTCCGGCCGGTTGGCTCGCCTGTGACGAGTGGCCTCGGGGTGTCGTCTCGCGCGTACGACGGAACGCAACACAAGGACGATTGAGTATGCTGATCTGGTCGAAGATGAGCGCACGGGTGAGGGGGCGCGGTGTTCTGGTGATGGGGCTCCTGGCCGTGGCCGGGAGCGCCGCCGCGCAATACGGCAACTCAGGTGAGTGGCGTGTGCACGGGGGCGACAGCGGGTATACGCGATACTCAGCGCTCGACCAGATCGATGCCGACACGGTTGGGGACCTTGAGGTTGTGTGGCGACGGCCGGCCGTCGATGCCAGTCTGCACGAGCGATGGCCCAATCTCCGCTACTCCAACAACCTGCGGTCGACCCCGTTGATGGTGGACGGTGTGCTGTATGCCTCGAACGGTATCGGCCTGGTTGAGGCGTTCGATCCGTCGACGGGTGCGACCCAGTGGGTGCAGGAGCTTCCGTTCCCGGGTGATGAAACTCCACGTGGTGCGGCCAACCGAGGTGTTGGCTACTGGGAGGACGACGGTGGGGCGAACCGCCGTATTCTCTCGGTGCGGCCGCCGTATCTTCTGGCGACCGATCTCGCGACCGGACAACTGATCACTGAGTTCGGTACTGGGGGGATGGTCGATCTCCGGGTCTTCGAAGATACCGCTGAGCTGGTCGACTTCAACTACACATCACCACCGCTGGTTGTGCGAGATGTCGTGGTGGTGGGCCAGGCGATGGAGGACCACCCTCGGACCATGGAGAATCGCCCGGGATACGTGCGTGCGTATGACGCGCGCACCGGCGAGCTACGCTGGACCTGGAACCCGATTCCGAGAGCCGGCGAGCCGGGGGTCGAGACCTGGCTCGACGACTCCTGGCAGTACTCGGGGATGGGAAATGTCTGGACGATGATGAGCGCTGACGAGGAGCTTGGACTCCTCTATCTCCCCACCGGAGCGCCGAGCAACGACATGTATGGTGGCCACCGCCCGGGGAACAACCTCTACGCCAACAGTTTGGTGTGCTTACGGGTCGAGACGGGCGAGATGGTCTGGCACTTCCAGACGGTGCATCATGATCTCTGGGACTACGACAATAACGTGGCGCCGATCCTGATGGATATCCATGTCGACGGGAGGGAGATCAAGGCGGTTGTGCAGCTCACCAAGCAGGCTATTGCCTACACGTTCGACCGGGTCACAGGAGAGCCCGTGTGGCCGATCGTCGAGCGTCCCGTACCAGGGTCGGAAACACCCGGCGAGTGGATCTCGCCCACCCAGCCGTTTCCGACCAAACCGGCCCCGTTCGACGTGCACGGCATCTCGGTGGATACGCTCGTGGACTTCACTTCCGAGCTCCGGGCCGAGGCCGAGCAAATCGTGGAGCCGTTCGTCCTTGGGGAGATCTACACTCCACCGTCCATTCGTGGGGATGGTGATGGCGACCGCAAGGGGACCTTGCAGTTGCCCGGTTCCGTGGGTGGGGCCGAGTGGGGTGGGGGAGGGTTTGATCCCGAGACCGGTATGCTCTACATCCCATCGGTGACCGGAACTTTTGCCGCCGACCTGACCCCCGGGAATCCGGATCGCATGAACGTGCGATACACCCGGGGCACTCGGGCCTTCCCGGAAGGACCGCGTGGACTGCCGTTGCTCAAGCCACCGTATGGCCGTATCACGGCGATCGACATGAACACGGGAGAACACGTGTGGATGGTGCCGAACGGCGATGGCCCACGGAATCATCCTGATATCGCGCACCTCAATCTCGGTCCCCTCGGTCAGCCTGGCCGAGCCATGACGCTGTTGACCAAGAGCCTGCTCTTTGTCAGCGAGGGCGACCCGATTATGGTTCGGACCCCCCCCGGCGCTGGGCCGGACGCGGGAAAAGGGTTCCGCGCTTTCGACAAGGAAACCGGAGATGTGGTCTGGGAGACGACGTTCCCCGCCGGTAACGTCGGCTCACCCATCACGTATCTGCACGAAGGAAAGCAGTACATCGTGCTACCCATCGGGTCACTCGACCATCCGGGCGAGTGGATCGCGTTGGCGTTGCCATAGGCGCCAGGGGGTGGCGGAGGAGCTCACGTCTGAGCAGGTCGTCGAGCTGCGGGCTGCGCTGTTGGTTGAGCGCTCGCGTCTCGAAGAGCTGTTGAATCTGTCTGCCGATGGCTCGCTGCCGGTGAAGCTTGACACCTCGATCGGCCGACTCTCTCGGATGGACGCCATCCAGCAACAAGAAATGACCCGGGCGAGTCGCCTTACGTTGGACACCAAACGACGGCAGATCGAAGCCTCTCTGGTCGCCCTGGAGAAGGGGGGCTTCGGCGAGTGTCGTCTGTGCGACGAGCCGATCGGGTACGCGCGTCTCAAGGCCCGGCCTGAGGCACCGTTTTGTCTCCGCTGTCAGGACGCCAGGGAGCGCTGACGTCCTCGCTGTCAGAATCGGAACTGCCGGGTTAGCTTCACGACGAAGGCTCTGTTTTGAAGCAGTGGGAACCGGTCTCCGAACTCTGTGTCTCGTTGGTCGTTGTAGACGACGAAGAACTCACTTCCGGGTTGGTACTCCCATCGCAGCCGTACGTTGGTGCTCATGAGGTCCTGGGTCGAGTTGTATTGCAGGAGCCCACTGACGAACATCCTGGGCTAAAGGTGTAGGTCACTCGTGATGCCGACACCGTGGCCGTAAAGTCGCCCTGCGGGAGCGTGATGTGAACTCGGTTCGAGGGAGAACTGCCGGTTTAGCTCGATACGGCCTCGCGAGTAGCCAACGGCCGTGACATTTCCACCAAAAAACTCACCCCACTGGAGCGAGAACGTGCCCGCGATTCGGCGTTGGGGGCCCATCTGATAAGACACAAGAAAATCCCAGAAGTCGTAGCCTTCGACCGGGATTGTCACGTCGGATGCGATGTTGAATGGTTGGGCTAGAAGTTCGTAGTTTTTCTGCACATCTGCACTGAGACTGTCGCTGTTTTCGAAGGACGTTTGAAACCGCGCTTGCGCGATCTGTGTCTCGACCTGGCCGGCCCCATTCTCGATGTAATCCAGACTTGCGCCAAACGTGAACTGGCGAACCGCGGCGATGGACTTGGGTCGTGGACTGTACTGGGCCAGCGTGAAAGTTCGGCGGAAGTCGTCCCGCCGAAGGAAACCGACTTCCGGATTGAAGTTGTCGCCGACGAG